>NZ_CP096660.1:300000-414603 GCF_023238205.1 Halorussus limi | reverse complement strand
TCCGAGCCAGAACCGCTAACCCTCGCGAATGCTTACAGGCCCGCATGGACCTGTTCTTGGTCGTTGCGGTAGCGTTGCTGCTCGCCGGCGTCGTCGGGAGCGTCGTTCCGGTCGTCCCCGGCGCGGGCCTCTCGTTGGCCGGTATCTACCTATACTGGTGGGCGAGCGGTTACGCGACGCCGGGACTCGTCACGCTGGCCGGGTTCACGCTGGTCGGACTCACCGCCATCGCCGCGGACCAGTTGGGCGGGGCGCTCGCCGCGAGCGCGGGCGGCGCGTCGGCGAAGACGACCGCGCTGGCGACGGTGGTCAGCGTCCCGCTCTTGTTCGTCGCCGGACCAGTGGGAATGGTCCTCGGCATCGCGGCCACCGTGTTCGCGGCCGAGTTCTACCGGACGCGGAACGCCGGACGGGGCGCTCGGGCGGCGGCCTACGCGGCGGTCGGCGTCCTCGGGTCCGCGGTGGTTCAACTAATCGTGACGCTCTCGCTGCTCGCCGGGTTCCTGTTCGTCGCGCTCTAACCTTTTTATCCGACCGCGCAGTAGTACTGTGGCATGAAAACGTACGCCGCAGTCCTCGTGGGGGCGATGGTACTGCTCGGGGGTTGCGTCGGGGGATTCGGCGGAACTGCCACGGACGCGAATCGCCAGACCTCGACGACGACAGCATCGGCCGAAACGTCGACGCCAGCGGCCACGTCGACTACGACCGAGACTCCGACGCCACCGACCACGACCGACGTGGAGCGAACCGTCAACGCGACGTTCGTGATAGAGGACGGCGAGAACGTCACGGTCACTCTCATGGTCGCGAACGAACCGAGCGAGCGCCAGTCGGGGCTGATGCACCGCGAGGAGCTGGCGAACCGGACCGGGATGGTGTTCGCCTACGAGAACGCCAAGCAGGTGTCGTTCTGGATGAAGAACACGCTCGTCCCGCTGGACATGATATTCGTCGCGCCGAACGGCACCGTTCTGAACGTCGAGCACGCCGAACCCCAACCCAACGCATCGACCAGCGAACTGGAGACCTACCCGAGCGACGGGCAGGCAAAGTACGTCGTGGAACTTCCGCGCGGATTCGCCAACCGGACGGGCGTCGGTCCGGGGACTAAATTGGTATTCGAGGGACCGGTCCCGAAGGCCGAATCGAACGGTTGGTTGCCTTGGTCGAACCGATAAACGCCCGAGTGGAGGAACACAAAGCATATATAGGGTGCGTGTGACGAAAGAAACACCTCGGGTAGGGGTACACGAGGTATTTTCTTTCGAGACTACCGGACAGAGACGAGTCTGTCGTGTGCGATGGACTACGTACACGTTTACGTTTTCGAAATCGGAAACGAATACGTAAACGTCCAATCGTGGCTTTCTGAGCAAAAATCGGCCTTTGTCGGCGGGCGGTTCCGTATCGAGTCGAGAGAAAGAGAGAACGCCGGTGGTTGACGAGTCCGACGGATCTGAATAGGCTAACGAGTCCGAGTAGACAGCGAAAGTGCGAGCATCAGAAAAAGGAACCGGCGGGCGTGACGTTATCGGAAACGAAAACGTAAACGGAACCGTAAATAGACGAACCGGTGACGGAACCGAGACCGGTTTCCGGAGAACCAAGAACCAAGACCCGACGGGACCCATCCGAATCAATGACACTCCTGCTCACAGGCTACGAACCGTTCGGCGACCACGACCGCAATCCGAGCGGCGAAATCGCCCGGAAACTCGACGGCGAGACCGTCGCGGACCGCGAAGTCGTCGGACATGTCCTCCCGGTCGAGTTCGACCGCGCCAGCGACGAGATGGAGGCCCTCCTCGGCGACCACGACCCAGAGGTAGTCGTCGCCACCGGACTCGCGGCGGGGCGGACCGGAGTCAGCGTCGAGCGGGTCGGAATCAACGTCGCCGACTGTGCCGGGGTGCCGGACAACGCCGATGCCGAACCGCGGAACGAGCGCATCCGGGGAGAAGGGGACGCGCCCGCGGCGTACTTCGCCACGCTCCCCGTGGTCGAAGTCGTTTCCGCGCTCCTCGAATCGGGGATTCCGGCGCGCGTGTCGAACACCGCCGGGACCCATCTGTGTAACAACATTCTCTACCGGACGCGCGCCCAGTTGGAGGCCGACGACCGCGGCGCGGACGTGCCGATGGGGTTCGTGCACCTCCCGATGACGCCCGAAGGCGCGGCGGAGAAAGCGCAAGACGGCGAGGCGACGAGCGGCGGGGGTGTCGAACCGAGTCTACCCTTAGAACTGCAAGCCGAGGCGGTGCGGCGGACGTTCGAGGTGACGGCCAGCGACCGTGAGACGGGTTCGTAACCCATCTTGGTACTAACTGCCGGCGAGCTAGTAGCACACGAGCCTGTCCGAGATGTCGGTGGCTACGACACTAACCGAGGAGGGTCGGCTCGATTTCGATTTTCCAGCAACGACCGCAGTGTCCGAGACAATTACTCGGAAGCCACGAACGCGGTCAGCACCGTCGACTCCGCCCGCCTGAGGAGTTCTCCGGCGGTACTGGCCGCGCAGTCGAGTTGCGCGGCCACGTCCTCGACCGTACCGGTCCGGGGTACGTCGTAGTAGCCGACTTCGACCGCGGCCTCCAACGCGGCCCGCTGGCGGTCGGTCACGTCGGTCGGCGACGACCACCGCGAGAAGTCGTGGACCGCCTCGATGTCGGCGTCGACCGTTCCGGCGAGGTCGTCGTAGAACGCGCCGAGGCGGTCGGACTGGCCGACCGCCTCGAAGGTGACGCGGCCGGTGTCGCGGAACACCACCGGCGGGACGAAGACCACCTGCGAGCGGGCGACGAGGTCGAGGACCGGCCCGCCGAGTTCGTATTCGGACTGGCCGACGAAAGCGTAGGTGCCGCCGTCGCCCGAGACGAGACGGGTCGAGACGACCGACTCGACCGCCTCCAGCACGTCGGCGGTCGCCTCGCGGTCGGCATCGAACCACGAGAGCGTCGTGACCGAGACCATCGGTCCCCACATTAGCAGTTCCATGCGCGAGACCGGGTGGCCAGCCATCATGCGACGGTGAATCGGGTGAGCCAACTCACCCGAGTAGCGGACGCTGAACGAGACGCGCTTCACGGGAGACGCGACGGACGCGCAGCTTATAAATGGCCGCATGAATCCGGGGAAATATACACTCAAGTCGAACCGCAACCGACGGACATGAAGCCGGAACGCGCCGAGGGAGCGACCGGAGCGCCGTCGAGCGACGACAGGGAGAGCACCGAGGGACGGTCCGAGGCAGTGTCGCCGGATTCGGCAGTCCGAACCGTCACCGTCGGCGACGGCCGGCGCGTCGCGTACGCCGAGTACGGGGCCACGGACGCCGCGACGGACGCCACGCCGGTCGCGTTCCTCCACGGGACGCCGGGGTCGCACGTCCTCGGCGAGTTGTACGACGAGGCGGCGCGACGGCGCGGCGTCAGACTGCTGGCAATCGAGCGGCCCGGGTACGGCGACTCGACGCCGCGCCCCGACCCGTCGCCGACCGACACGGACTACCTGCGGGCGGTGCTGGACGACGCCGGCGTCTCACGGGTCGGCGTCGTCGCGTTCTCCGGCGGTGCGGCCC
Organism: Halorussus limi; assembly: GCF_023238205.1. NCBI lineage: Archaea > Methanobacteriati > Methanobacteriota > Halobacteria > Halobacteriales > Haladaptataceae > Halorussus > Halorussus limi. Next base: position 411,023 of record NZ_CP096660.1, on the reverse strand, counting down.
ACGCGCTCGCGTTCGCGGCGACCTGCGGAGAGCGCGTGACGGAAATCGACCTCGTGTCGGGCGCGACCCCGCCGTCGCTCCGAGACGAGACGCCAGTCACGATTCGACTCCTCGGGGCGCTGGCCGCGAAGACGCCGCGCCTCCTGACGGGACTGCTGGGCGTCCAGACGTGGCTGGCTAAGCGCGGGCCGCCCTCGGTCGTGGTCGGGCAGTACACCGCGGACGCCGACGAGATACCCGACGAGGCGGCCGAAATCGTAAGAGAGGACTTCGTCCGCGCGCTCGACTCCCACCGCGAAGGGATGGTCTCTGAGAGCGAGCAGGCGGTTCGGGAGTGGGAGTTCGCGCTGACCGACGTCGAGACGCCGGTCAGACTGTGGCACGGCGACCGCGACGAGAACGTCCCGGTCGCGGGCGCTCGACGCCTCGCCGAGACGCTGCCGACCGCGGGGGTGACCGTCTTCGAGGGGGAAGACCACCTCTCGACGCTGCTCCGGAGTCGGTCACGCATTCTCGACCGGCACGCTGGGGTCGACAGCGACGAGTGAGGAGGAGAACGGAAAAGTGTAGCGACGATTCAGAGGTCCTGAAACGCGCCGACGAAGTCGTCGTGGTCATCGAGTTGTCCGCGGGTGTCGTCTACTTCTGCACCGAGTTCCTCGATTTCGGTTTCGAGTTCGGTGTACTCCTCGTTGGCGTACAGCGTCTCGGGGTCCTTCTCGGATTCGAGGACCGCCTTCTTCGAGACCAGCGAGAAGTACTCCTGCAGTTGTGCGCCGTAATCGACGCGGGTCAACATCTGTTCGACGACTTCGTGGAGTTCGTCCTTCGAGACCGGCTTGACGAGGTAGTCGTCGAAGCCCATCTCCAGAATGTCGAAGTCGGGTTTGACCGCGGTCACCATGACGACACGGCAGTTGATGTCGCGGTCGCGGATGACTTCGAGTACTTCGTCGCCGGACTGGCCCGGCATCCGACGGTCGAGGAGAACGACGTCCACGGTGTCGTCGAGGACGGTGAGTGCGTCGTCGCCCTCGTAGGCACTCAGCACGCGATAGTCGTCTTGCAACCACATCGCGTAGAGGTCGGCAACGTCTTGCTCGTCGTCGACGACGAGAACGGTCGGTTGATCAGGGGACATAGTCGTTTCGGGAGGGAGTCGTGTCGCCGCTAGTTACCGACTGAATCATGCAACAATATAAACTTATATCTTGTGGTTACGAGGCCGAAACGTTCGTCGCGACGTAAGTCGGTACAGTCTCGGACTCGCGTCGGACTACGCGACAGGTCTGGACGCGGGGATGAACCCGCGACCGAATCGAGCGACCGAACTGTCCTCCAATCAGATATATCGCCGAAGCCCCACCGACCGCGACCAAGCGGGTGGAGAGCGGAGCCGGGAAAATTTATTCAGTATTTTTTAGCAGAACAACTAAGTCGGTCGAGGAAGTATCCTTCGGTGGCTATGTCGAAGACCAGTGATCGTTTTTGCCACGGGCAGTGACCCGGAGACGACTCCGGAGCAACGATTCGAGCGACTTCTGAACCTCCCGCCGAGTGCGAAACTCGTCTACAAGGTGTTAGAGCAGGCGGACGCACCGCTGACTCAGGGCCAAATTCGCGAGCAGGCGCTCCTCCCGCCGCGGACGACCCGCGACGCGCTGACCAAACTCGAAGACCAGGAACTCGTCGAGGAGCAGTTGTACGTCCCCGACGCGCGCAAGCGACTGTACGAGCGTCGGTCGGTCGAGACCCCCGAGGACGCCGAGTTCTCGGCGTAAGCCTCGGATGGGGTCTTAAAGAGGCGTCATAGCATGCAGTACACCTAACCGTTTCTCGGACACTGTTCGAAACGCCTGTCAGACGCCCCGGCGTCGCAGGCAAGGGAGTCGTACTCGAAACTGTGCCTCTGACAACCGGGGCGGTCATCGCCGCCCTGTTTCTACCGTCGTAGCGACTGCTTTGGGAGACCGTTCTTCGGAAAAGAAGGAGTCCGCCGACCTACTGGAACGCCTGCGCGATGCCCTGATAGGTCCGGTCCACGTTCCACGACGAGATGAACGTCGCCATCGCGTCTTCGAGGTTCGTCAGCGTCTCGGGGTCCACCGCGAGTCCGTGGGCCGTCGAGGGCGGCTGGGCTTCCGAGTTCTTGAAGTCCTTCATCTGGCGCTGGAGGAACGGCCCGAAGGCGTCCTGCGGGACGTCGGTTCGGGGCGGAATCGACCCTTTCTTCGGGTTGAACCGGCGCTGGGCGTCCACGCTCCCGACGTAGCGCAGGAATCGGGTCGTGGCCTCCGGCGACGGGTTGTTCTTCGGGAAGGGGAACGAGTCCATGTTGAGCATGTAGTAGCCGTCCGTTCCGGGGAACGTGACCTGATTCCACCCCTCCTGAAACGCCAAGTTGTCCGGCGAGTACATCCCGGCGGCCCAGTCGCCCTGATGGAAGAACCCGGCCTGTCCGTTGATTATCTTGGTGTTCGCCTCGGTCCACCCGACCGACCCTGCGTCGTCGTTGAAGTACTGCTTGTAGTCTTTGACTATCTGGAGCGAGTTCTTGATGGCCTGCTGGTTCTGCTCTATCTTCCCCTCGGTGAACGCGGTGTAGGTGTTCAGTCCGTGTTCGCCGAGCAGGACCGTCGCCCAGAGTTGGAGCGTCGACCACCCGGATTTAGTCTGGTGGGCCATCCCGGCGGCCTGCGTGTTGTTACTGACCTGTTCGAGCGCGCCCACGAGGTCGCTGGGCTTCGAGATGGACGACGGGTCCACCCCGGCCTGTTCGACGACGTTCACGTTGTAGAACAGGTTGTTGATGCGGTGGATGTTCAGCGGGACCGTGACGTAGTTGCCCGACGGTTGGGCGGCCTGTTTCGGTCCCTGCAGGTAAGCCGACTTCATGTTGTTCTTCGACCACACCGACTCCTCGATGTTCTCCAACTTGTTCGCCCGCGTGTACGGGAGCAGGTTCGCGCCCGGCCACGCCTGCCACGAACTCGGCGGATTGTCGTTCAGGACGCGCTTCTTGATGACGGTCTGAAGGTTCTGGCCCGCACCGCCCGACACCGGGTTCTGATTGACCTTGATGTCCGGATACTGCTCCTGAAACCCCTCGAACAGGGCCTGAATCGCCTGCGCGCCGTCGCCGCCGGTCCACCAGTGCTGTACTTCTAGCGTCTGCATGTCCTGCCCGAGCAGACCGGTCAGACTCCCGAGTCCCGCGGCGCTCGCTCCGGCAGTCGCTTTCAGATACGTACGTCTCGATAGCGTGTCGTCGTGTGTTCCCATCTGGCAACCCCCGAACTGCCAAACTACGGACTCATACTAATGATTTCCGACCAGTTCGGCGTTCGAGACGCCGGAAGAAGGTGGCTCTCCTGCCGATTGTTCGATACGCCCCCGGACCGGTGGCCTCGGAACGTCCCACTGCGGACCCGATACTCATCCCGCCGAGAGACCTTCGACGTTCTGCTGGAGACGGATGGTCGCAGTGACGAGAAAGCCAGCGACGAGGACGACGAAGACGCTCTCTACGGCCTGCACGACGACGGGGTCGAGGCCGACTACGACTCCGAGGTCGGCGAACCCGAGGACGCCCAGCGAGACCAGCACCGGAATCAGGTGTCGCCGGAGGGTGTCGAGCGCGGTTCCGCGGGCCATCGCCTCCAGTTTCTCGGCGAACACTGCACCGTACGCGGCGAACGCGACGCTGCCGACTCCCTTGACGAACTGCGCGACGAGTGACTGGTCGATGAGTAGAACCGCGACCCACTCTACGAGGATGACGACCACGAATCCGGCCTCGACGCGGCGGAGCGTCGCCAGCGAGAAGCGCTGGTCCGCCGGCGAGGGGGCCAACGCCGACTCGTAGTATACCTCCCGCATCGAGAACGCGAGGAAGACGATGCAGAACAGGAGCGCCCCGTGACCGAACGCGGTAAGCGCCCGCGAGCGGACCAGCGTCTCGGCGACCCCGAGAACGCCGTACAGACCCGCCGTCGCGCCGACCAGCGCGAGGTAGCGCCAGAACGGCGCTTGGGACGCCAGCCGATTCAGGCGGAGGTTCAACACGGCGTAGTAGCCGAAGAAGACGGCCGCCGCTGTCACGAGAACCGACCCGAGGAAGTGGACGACCGCGGCGCTGGCGTCCCCAGAGGCGTGCGCGGTGAGGGGCGCGAGCGCCATTCTTGTCGGTGGGTCGAATCGAGGCCACTTAAATGCGGGCGGAGTCGGGTCTCGGTCGAGGGCGGCCAAGTCGCGGCCGCGCGAAGTCACTCGGCCGAATCGGGACCGCGAAATGCCGCCCGGCCGACGCCGGGAGATTGAAAGCCTCCGCGCCCGTCTAGTCCGACGTGCACTCCCACGACCCGGACGAGACGCCCTGCCCGGTCTGTGGCAAAGCCTACGACCAGCGCGTCGTCGTGGAGCGTGGCGACCGCTGGGCCGACGTGTTCGGCGGGCCGCCGTTCTCGGCCCTGACGAAGTACACGCGACGGTGTTCGAGTCGGTACGACGCCGACGAGGAACGGGCCCGCGGCGAGAGCGAGCGAGTGCTGTACTTCCACGACGACGGCCCGGCGGGCGGCCGGTAATCGGCGGCGGGCGGCCGATACCGAGAACGTCGCCGGCGAAGAGGGGCGAATCCGGGTTCGAGATTCTGACGGGGATTTCAGTTACAGTTCGTAGGATAGCGACAGGTCACGCGCGACGACCTCCAACTCGCGCCGGAAGTCGGCGGCCGTCTCGAAGCGGGCCTGCTTCCGTTTGGTCAGCGCCCGCGCGAGCAGGTCGTCGACGGCCTCGGGCACGCACTCGGCGAACTCACTGGGCGGCGAAGGTTCTTCGCGGCGGACCCGACGGACGATTTCGGTCGCGTCGCCGACGAAGGGCGGTCGGCCGGCGAACAGCGCGTAGCAGAGCGCGCCGAGTTGGTACACGTCGGTCGAGGAGTCGGGGCCGCCGAACCGCTCGGGCGCGACGTGTTCCGGCGCGGCGAAGCCGGGTGCCACCGGGCGTTCCTGCACTTCGGCCAATAGGTCGCCGAAGGCCCACTCGCCGACCTTCGGGACCGGCCACGCGCCGAGAGTGCGAGAGAACCCGACCGCGCTCGGCCGGAGCGCGCCGTGGACGACGCCGCGAGCGTGGGCGTGCGAGACCGCCGTGGCGAGGCAGTGGGCGTACCAGACCGCGCGCTCGAACCCGACCGAACCGACGTGGTCGCGCAGACTCCCGCCGTCGAGAAACTCCGTGGCGACCCACGGCCGGGGGTTCGGGCCGCGAGCGAGGACGGGCGCGACGTGCGGGTGGTCGTCCACGGCCGCCCACGCCCGGAGCGCGTCCTCGAAGTCGGTCGGGTTCGGACTCACGTCGGGGCGGAGCGTTCGAAGGACGACCACGGCGTGCTGGCCGCCGTCGCCTCGCGTCGGCGCGCGGGCCTTCGCGGCGGCGGTGAGCAGACCGGTGCCGAGATCCCCGAGGTGTTCGAAGTCGCCGCGCCCGGCGTCGATTTCCGGCGCGCCGGGGAGTTGGTCCGGCGGGCCGCGGTCGTCGGTCTCGGGTCGGTTCCGGGTGCCGCCCTCGCGTTCGTCGTCCGCCGGAGAGTCGCTCGACTCGCCGACCCGAATCGGTCGGCCGTCGCCCTCGTCGTCGGTCACGACGACGCCCGCCTCGTCGGACAGGAACGCCGCCACGTCGGGCGCGGCCGCGATGCTCTCGGGGAAACCGGCCTCGTCGAGTTCCGCGACGAGTCGGCGGAGCGTCTCGGCGGCGTACCGGCGCGCGAGTCCGTCGTCCTCCCGGACGAGTTCGGCGAGGCGACTCAGCGCGGGTTCGGCGGCGCGGGGGTACTCGCGGGCGACTTCCGAGACCGCGAGGACGCCGTTCTCCCGGACCAGCGGGTCCTCGTCGCCCAGACTCTCGGTGACTTCGGAGAGCGCGGCGTGGGCGCGGTGGGGGTGTCGGTCGGCCACGTTCGCCATGGCCCACGAGGCACCGCGGCGGACCCACTCGTCGTCGTCGGTCAACAGCGGCGCGAGGTCGGACTCGACCGAGATTCGTCGAGAGCGGTCCGGGTCCTCGGCCGCGAGTTCGGCGAGCGCCCACGCCGCCGCGGCGCGTCTCTCGGGGTCGACGCTGTCGAGGTCGGCCGCGGCCGATTCGGCGTCGTCGTCGGCCCGACCCCACCGCTCGCGGGCCTCCTCGCGGAGTCGCGTGATTCGGTCGCGTTCGCGCTCCTCGCCGTCGCTCTCACCTCGCTCGCGGCCTGCCATTCGTACGCCGGGGGTGGCGCGCCTGCCGGATAAGTGTTCCTTCCCTCACCGCTGGCAGAGAAGGTCGAAAAAGCGCGCGAGGGAAGACATCGAGCGGGGACGAAGCGACGACAAGACTCAGGAGCGACAATCGAGGGAACGCAGCGAAGAAGGACACGACGCATGCGGACGAGAGAGTCCCGAGAGCGAGTGTATGGAGGACTGACCGCCGAACGTAGTGTTACTCCGAGAGCGAGGCGTCGAGGTCGACGACCGCATCGACGTACTCCCTGAAGACGCCGACCGAAACGTCGTCGTGGTCCACCGGGTCCATCAGGAAGTACCCGCGGCCGTCCACGCTCTCGACGCGGCCGGCCAAGACGTGGACGAAGTGGGCGGCGCGTTCGAGGGTCGCGGCGTCGAGCAGGGCGGTCAGCGAGTCGAGGACGACCACCGACCGGCGGTCGTCGTCCGCCCACGCTTCGAGGTACTCGCTCGCTCGGACGCCGACGCGACCGAGGTCGGCCGGGTCAGAGACGGCGGCGGCGACCGGTAAGGTGTCGCCCGGCGACGGCGAGCGAGCGGTCGAACCCGAACCGCTCGCGGCCACGGCCGAACGCGTCTTGGCACCGACGTTCACGAACCCGAACTCCGACGGGCGTTCGCCCGCCGTGCGCTGCCAGTTGCGGACCCACGCGTCGGGGTTGTCGCTGTAGGAGATGACCAACAGATTCGTCTCCGCAGGACGGCCCAGAGCCTCACACACCTCTGGAATCGCGTCTTCGGGCGAAGCAAACCCCGCCAACAGCGTGTTGGAGGGAGGAGACTGCGGAGATGACACGAGTGAAATATATACGCAATCGCACTTAAAATTTGTTAGAGCGTCTCACCGGGGTAAACGACGCGACTCGGCGGTTCACCTCCGCTTTCTCCAGTCGTCGGTCCCGAGACAGGTCGCAAAAGCTAACACCCCCGAGTTCGTGGGGTCGGCCAACGTTACATGGGAATCGGGCCAAAACAGTGGAAGTGCAAGGACTGCGGCCGAAAGCACCGGACCGACCGCAAGCAGTGCGTCGAGTGCGGATACAGCGTACTGCGGCCGGTGGACAACGAGCGACGCGCCGGCAAACTGACGAACGCGCTGTTGGCGCTTCTCCCCGCGCTGTTGGCCCTGATGACGATGGGTCTCATCGCGTGGGCGATGTTCTTCTGACCGGAATCGGATTCCAAACGAGAGTCGAGTCGTACCGGTGAATCCGGAAAGAATCAGGTCACCCCAGATTCTCGACGACCGCTATCGTCTTCGATACCTCGTCGCACGACTCCGCGGCGTCCCGCGCGTCTCGCTCCGCGCGTTGGGCGTCGTCGCGCGCCGACCGTCGCTCGTCGGCGTCGTCGGCGTTCTCCACGCGTTCCTGTGCCTCGGCGGCTTCTTCCATGTGTTCGGTGGCTTCGACGAGTGCGTCGAGGACGCACGTCAGGCGCTCGGTTTTCGTCGATAGAGGGTCCACTAAACCGGCATTGGAGAGCGTGTCGCTCACATCTTCGAGCAAATTTCCGGCCCGATAGTACGACGAGGCGGCGTCGTTGTAACTCCCCGAATCGTACCGGTCGTTCGCGTCCGAGAAGCGCTCGAATCCGTCGACGAGTTTCTCCGCGAGCGATTCGAGCGTTTTCACGTTGCCGACGCTCCGTTGCACCTGTTTGACCTTCTTCTCGTACTCGGACTTCGTGAACAGGTCGGTCGCGTCCGCACTCGCCGCATCGGTCTTCTTGCCGACCTTCCATCGGTAGTCGTCGGCTTTCCGTCTGTCCTCGACCATCTCCTCGCGTACAATCTTGGCGTTCCGGTACTCGCCCTCGTACAGTTTCGAGACGAGTTTCCGGAAGTGTCGGTACGAGCGACCTAGGTAGAGGTCCACGTACGAGGCTAACTCCAAGAACTGCGCCACGTCCCGAAGTTCGGAGATGGTCCTCTTCTCCTCGTCGGTGGCGGTCTCCCCGGCGTCGCCGAGCGCATCGCGGGCCTCTTTGAGTCGAACGTTCATTTTGCTTCGCGGGAATCCGCCGGACGCGACGTTCACGTCGAGTATCGACACCTCGGCGTCAGAAGATTTCGCATTGGACGTGTAGAGTTCGAAGGCCGTCCGGAGTGCATCTCGGGCCTCGACGAGGTTCTCGTTGGGTTTCTTCGTCTCGGTGGTCCGCTCCGTTTCGGTCTCGGTCGTCTCGGTCGTGGTCGTTTCGGTTTCCGTGGTCGTCCGTGTCGTCGCGGACGTTTCCGCCGCGGTCGTTTCTCCGGCGGTCGTCGTCCGCGTCTCCGCGTCGCCGGTCGCCGGGTCGGGTTCTCCACCGGTACATCCGGCGAAGAACGCCGCGCCGGCGACGAGCAGTTGGCGTCTGTCCATGAACGTTCGGAGACACGTTCGGGTATTAAATGACGGGAAATCAGCCAGAGGTGAGGACGAGTGGGGCGACGGCAGACTCGCGCGGCGAACTGCGGTTCGGTCAGTCGTCGGCGCTGGCTTCGGGCGACCAGTCGTCCAGCGTGCGCTGGACGGCCTCCTCTCCGACCGCGCGGGCCAGCGTCTCGAATCCGGCGCGCTCGGCGCGTTCGTCCGCGCCGGCGAGCAGACGCGAGACGATGAACTCCGGCGTGGACCGCCCGACCGTGCCGAACCGGGGCTGGTAGTCCACTTCGAGTTCGAGGTCGTCGTCCAGTCCCTCGGCGAAGATGCCGTCCTTCCGGGCCTTCTCCGGCAGGGGCTTGAGGTCGTCGGCGAGGTGAGTGACGAAGACCCCCAAAGCACCGCGGTCCACTGTGAGTCGGACCAGACCGTGGAGGAGGTCCGCGGCGCTCCCCGGTTCGGTGATGGCCTCGAACTCGTCGACGAGCATCAGGGTGTTCGCGCCCTCGGTCAGCGGCGGGACGATGCTCCGGAGCGTCGATTCCAGCACGCCGGCGTTGAAACTCGCGTGGCGGCGGTGGAAGACGATGTCCTCGGAGATGGACACCTCGGCCCGTTCGGCCGGGACCGGCAGGCCCATCTGGGCGAGCAGCGCGACCTGACAGAGCGTCTCGAGCAGGGTCGTCTTACCCCCGGAGTTCGCGCCGGTCAGGACCGAGACGCGGTCGCCGCTGGGAGGGGTCGGGTCCTCGGACTCGGAGTCGCCGGGCAGGTCGTGACCGCCCACCGCGTAGGTCACTGGCTGAACCGCCTCGTCGCTGGCCTCGATGGAGACGTTCCGGGCGTTCCGGACCGCGAAGCCGTTCTCGACGAACGAGGGCCGGACGAGGTCGAAGTCCACCGCGAATCGGGCCAACGAGAGGTTGAACGCGAGGTCCGACACCGCCGCGCTCGCGGCGTCTATCGCGTCGCGGTTCTCGGCGATGCGGCCGCGCAAGCGCCGGGCGACCGACCGTTCGCGCTCCGCGACCGACTCCCGGAGGTCGTCGGTGAGTTCCCGGAGCGTGGCGTTCACGAAGTCGGTCGCGTCCACCGCCTCGTCGGGCGTCGCGTCGCGGACGCGCCGGAACCCGGCGTCGGTCTCGCTGGCGACGTAGTCCACGACGACCTCGCCGAACTCGGCCCCGGCGCGGGCCTCCTCGCGTATCTCCTGCATCGCGTCGAGCGAGTCGGCCGAGAGGGATTCGACGCCGTCGAGCGCGTCGCGTAGGGAGTCGAGTTCGTCGTCCACGCCGCGGGCGACGTCGCCGCCGTCGAGGTCGCTCAGCGCCGACGCCGCGGCCTCCAAATCGCCGCGGTCGATGTCGGCCACGCGCGAGAACGCTCCCGTCGAGAGGCCGGCGTCTCGGAGCGCCAGCGCGGTCCGGACCGCGGCCTCTTCGCCGCCGATGCGGTCGTCCTCGGCGTACTCGGCGAACGCCGACAGCACCGCCTCGCGGGTCTCGCCGTCCAGTCCGGCCCACGACTCCGCGGCGTCCATCACGGAGTCGAGGCGCGCCTCGGCCGTCTCTCGCTCCATCAGCGGCGTCAGCACTCGGATGCGGTCGGCCGCGTCCTCGGTCACGGCGTAGCCGCTGGCCACGTCGAGCAGTTCCTTGTAGACGGCGCGGGTGTCGCGGGTCGCCAGCACCGACATGCCCTCGCCGCCGTTCGCTCGGCGGAGGATGCGGGTCGCGCGCCCGCGGGGCAGACCCGCGGCGACGAGCGCCCGGACCTCGCCGGACTCGATGGCCTCGACCGCGCGCTCGGTGCCGAGTTCGGCTTCGAGTCGCTCGCGCGTCTTGGGTCCGACGCCCCAGTACTCCTCCAGTCGCATACCCGAGACGTGAGGCCCCCGGCTCTTAATGGTTACAGAAGCGTCGTCTCGTCGGAACGACGCGAGCGAACGACGGCGGAAGGAAGTCACGACCGCACTATGAACCGGCCGAGCGAACGGCGTCTGCACCGCGAATCAGCCGACCTACCTCGAATCGGCTCAGGTTTACATCTCGCAACGTAACGTCTAGAAAATGTCATTTACAAACGTGAGAGCGCAATTTCAATGAATATCGTCGCGGATAGTGGGATTCGGTCCACACCAGAGGCGAAACGCTAACAACGACGGAGTGTCTGTCCAGTGAACGATGCTCAGGCCGCAGGGGGAACGAAGCCGAGCGGTGGGGTCCGCGCTGGAGGTGGTGTACGTCGGCGACCCGACTCGCGGAGACGCGGTCGCCGCGGCGCTCCCGACCGCAGACGTGACGAGCGAGCGCGACGGCGCGAGCGCGCTCGACCGCCTCGAAGCGCGCGAGGTAGACTGCGTGGTCGCCGAGGCCGACCTCGCGGACGTGGACGGCGGCGAACTGCTCGACGCGGTCGGGAGACTCTACCCCGACGTCGCGCGAGTCCTGCTCGCCGAGTCGGTCCGTCGCGCGCCGTCGGGCGTGTCGTTCGTCCCGAGTAGACCGCGAGACGGATTGCCCGCGCGGACCGCCCGTCGAATCGAACGCGAGACCGAGTTCCGGAGCGTCGAGCGCGAGCGCGACCGGTTGTCCGACCAGTTCGAGACGCTGGTCGAGGGGTCGCCCGACCCCATCGTCACCGTCGACGGCGACTGCGAGGTCGCGTTCGCCAACGAGGCCGTCGAGCGCGTCTTCGGGTACGAACCGGACGAAGTCGTCGGCGAGTCGGTCACGAAACTGCTCGCCGAATCGGTCCGCGACGACGTGACCGAGTCGGTCCAGTCGCTGTGCGAGGACGAGGGGTTCGTCCAGCGCGACTACGTGGAGCTACCCGGCCGCCACCGCGAGGGCCGCGAGATTCCGCTGGCGGTGTCGTTCCGCGAGACCGAGCGCGACGGCCGACACTACTTCTCGGCCGTCGTCCGAGACGTGAGCGAGCGCGAGCGACTGAAAGAGCGCCTCGAAGCCGAGAAGCGCAAGACCAAGGAACTCCACGAGGTCGCGGTCATGCTGGAGAAGTGCGGGAGCGTCGAGGACGCCTGCCAACTGGCGGTCGAGACCGCCGAGCAGTTGCTCGAATTCGACCTCTGTGCGGTGGACACCGTCGAGGACGACGAACTCGTCCCGCAGGCCGTCTCGAAGGGCGTTCCGACCGACGGCTACTACACGACCACGCCGCTGTGGGCCGAGGACAACCTCGCGGCGCGGGCCTACCGGGAAGGCCGGACCCTCCGGACCGAGGACCTCCACGACGCCGGCGTGGACCCGGCCGAGAGCGGCTATCGGTCGGCGCTGACAGTACCCGTCGGTGAGTCGGGCGTGTTTCAGGCCGTCTCGGAGCGGGCGGGCGCGTTCGACGAGAGCGACGGGGAACTCGCGGAGTTGCTGGCGTCTCACCTCGCACAGTCGCTCCAGCGCATCAGGTCGGAGGCCGCGCTACAGGCCGAGCGCGACCGGTTCGCCGCGCTGTTCGAGAACGTCCCCGAACCGACCGTCGACTACGGCATCCAGGACGGGCGACCTGTCGTCCACTCGGTCAACGAGGCGTTCGAGAAGACGTTCGGCTACGCCGAGACCGAGGCCCTCGGCGAGTCGCTCGACGACCTGCTCGTCCCCGAGGATAGCCTGCCGGAGGCCGAGCGACTCAACGAGCGAGTCGGCCGGGGCGAGCGCGTGGACGCCGAGGTCAAGCGCGTGGCCGACGACGGCGTCCGCGACTTCCTGCTCCGGAACGCCGAGGTGTCGGGCGACGGCGACAACTACGTCATCTACACCGACATCACCGAGCGCAAACAGCGCGAGGAGATGCTCGACGCGCTCCACCGCGCGACCCGCGACCTGATGGCGGCCGAGCGCCAGCGAGAAATCTGCGAGACCGCCGTTCAGACGGCTAGAGACGTGCTCGACATCCCACACGCCTGGGTGTTGCGATGGAACGAGGAGACCGAACTGCTGGAACCGTACATCCTTCCGGACGACACGGTGAAGGAGATCGGGGATACACCGAACATCGAACCCGGGGAGGGCATCGTCGGAGACCTCTTCGAGAAAGGCGAGAGCGAGTACTTCGACAACGGGTGGAACGACCCGAGAGCCCACGAGGCCGGATCGCCGGGCATCCGCTCGTTCGGGGCGTTCCCGCTCGGCGACTGGGGGATGATGACTGTCGCGTCCGAAACCGTGGGCGCGTTCGACGACTACGAGATGGACCTCGTGCGCGTGCTGGCGGCGAACGCCGAGGTGGCGCTAAACCGCGCGGCCCGCGAGGCGGAACTGGCCGACCAGCGGTGCCAACTCGCGGAACTCGACCGCATCAACGAGGTCATCCGCGACGTGGACCAACTGCTCGTCCGGGCCTCGACCCGCGAGGAGATAGCGGAGGCGGTCACGGAGCGACTCGCCGACTCCGACCAGTACCAGTTCGCGTGGACCGGCGAGGCGATGGCCGGGAGCAACGAGGCGGCGCCGACCGCGTGGTCGGGAGTCGAGGAGGGCTATCTCGAAGAGGTCCTCTCCATGCGCGACGAGACGCCGGAGGGACCGTCACAGCGTGCGCTCGACGACGGCGAGGTGAAGGTCGTCCAGAGCGTGCCCGACGACGACGACTTCGAACCGTGGCGCGAGGAGGCGCTCAAGCGAGGCTACCAGTCGGCCGCCGCCATCCCCCTGCGCTACCGCAACACGGGTTACGGCGTCCTCTGCGTCTACGCCGACCGGGCGAACGCCTTCGACGAGCGCGAGCAGGCGGTGCTGGCGGAACTCGGCGAGACCATCGGTCACGCCATCAACGCCGCCGAGAACAAGAAGGCGCTCCTCTCGGACAGCGTGGTCGAGGTGGAGTTGGAGATTCACGACGGCGACGGCTTCTTCGCTCGCGTCCCCCGCGAGGAGGGCGGCACCTTCTCGCTGGAGGGCGTGACCATGACAACCGACGGGTCGTTCGTCTACTTCATGACGGTCGAGGGTATCGACCCCGACTGCGTACGGGCGCGGGCCGAGGAAGCCACAGACGTGGAGCAGGCCCGCCTCGTGAACGAACACGACCGGGGCAACCTCTTCGAGTTCGTCTACACCGGTCCGTCGCCGCTGCAGGCGCTGGCCGACCACGGCGGCACGCTCCGGAACGTCGAGTTCGACGCCGACGGCGGCCGGAGCGTCGTGGAACTCCCCCGGAAGGCCGACGTGCGCTCGGTCGTGGCGTCGATTCAGGACGCCATCCCGGGAACAAAGGTCGTGGCCCAGCGAGAGCGTGAGCGACCCGACCAGACGGTCCAGGAGTTCCAATCGGCGCTCGAAGACGACCTGACCGAGCGCCAGCGGTCGGCGCTCGACGCGGCCTACTACGCCGGGTTCTTCGAGTGGCCCCGCGAGAGCACCGGCGAGGAGGTCAGCGACTCGCTGGGCGTCTCCGCGCCGACGTTCCACCAACACCTGCGCGTGGGGGAAAAGAAACTGCTGTCGGCGTTCTTGGACGACTAGTCGGTTTCGCGTCGGGTCGCGAAGCCGGCGGGGTCGCGGATTCGTGCGGCGTTCGCGGATTCGTGCGGCGTTCGCGGATTCGTGCGGCGTTCGCGGATTCGTGCGGCGTTCGTGTAGTTCGCTTCGCTCGCAGTAAAGCAATATCTACCCACCGTTACCACAGTAAGAAATAGCTAAAAGGAATACAGAGATTGTCCCACGTCAGAACGTGTACCCGTGCTTGTTCGTAACGTGGTGGGCCGCGGTCCCCCAGATGTAATCCTCGCCGGGCCACCACGTCCGGGCGTTGTTGAACCCGCCGACCAGGACGCCCGCCTCGGGGTCGTCCGGGTCCGGGTGGTAGTTGACCGACCCGCTGTCGCCGTCGCCGAACCCCGATTCCTCGCCCCACTTGAGTTGCCCCCGCTTGCAGATGGCGCCGTAGGCGCAGGTCACGCCGTCCACGGCCTGAATCTTCCCCTTCGTGTGGCCGGTCTTGACGCCGATTTTCTCCAACTTCTCGCCCGCGGCCTTCAGGTCCGCGAGACCCGCCTTCGTGAACTGGCCGAGGACGCGGCCCGGGTCGCCGTCCCGAATCCGGTGGAGCGGTTCGTAGCCCGCCTTCGGACTGGCACAGACCACGTCGGACTTCGGGTAGCCCTCTCGGACCGACCCGATTTCGGTCCGGCCGTCGTCGAGCAGGTAGAGCGACTCGCCGCCGTTGCCGGTCCCGCCGAAGACGTGGTTCGCGGTGGCGAAGTAGAGCGCGCCGTCCTTCGGGTCGCGCATCGCCGGAGCGAGCGTGCCGTACAGGTCGTCGCTCGCGACGGCGACGCTCCCCGGGACTCCCTCGCCCGCCGCGGGCGCACCCGACCGGAGCGCCGCGGGGTCGGCGTCGAGTTCCCGCTCGCGCGTTCGCTCGACGCGTCGGACCTCCACCGGCGTGTCCCTGACGCGTTCGGGCACCGCGCCCCGGACCTCTTCGGCGGTGATGTCGACGTGGATAGTGGCGTTCGCGCCGCCGTACTCCCCCGGCGCGACGGCGGAACTCGCCACCGACTCGTGGTGAATCACGTCGAGGTTCCGGTGGGCCGCGACGGCCGACCGGAAGTCGTCGTACCAGTCGGCCGGGACCGTCTTCCGGCGCGGCCGTACTCCCCCGCCGGACGGTCCGCCGCCACTCCCGTCGCCTTCACTCGTGCCGTCCCGAGTCAGTCCGTAGACGATTGGCACTTCGTCGCTACTCGCCGCCCGCACGTCGTCCGCGGTCAACAGACTCGCCGAGAGCGCGCCGAACCCGAGTCCGGCGAGCGTGTTCACGAACCGCCGCCGCCCCATTCGGCCCAGAGGTTCGTCGTGGACGGCTCTACTCCGATATCTCGTGTCCTCGTCCCCCATTTCCCCGCACACTCGTACACCGGACTGTCACTTGAAACTGCTTGCCCCGGAGCGCGTCGAGTCGGTTAGTACAAGCGGTCTCCGGGCCGTGAAAAGGTCTCGGGGCGTACTCGGTCGCGGGACTCAGGTCGGACCCAAGACCGCGTCGGTCTCGACCGACGAGACCCCGTCGAGCGAACAGACGGCGTCGAGGTCGGTCTGGTCGACCTCGACCAACAGGCGGTCGAACTCGAGGTCCCGGACGACCTCGCCGCCGAGCGATTCGACCGATTCGGCGATTGCGGACGGGTCCGCGTCGTCGCCGAGCGTCAGCACCAGTCGGACGGTTTCGCCTGGAATCGGGTCCTCGCGGAGCGACCGGACGGTGTGGCTCAGATAGGTCACGGCGCGGAGTACGTCCGCGTCCGAGTTTCGGGTTTCGGAATCGTCCGGGAAGCGCGGTCTTTTTCGTCTCCCGACATGACACGGAGATATGGAGTACGTCGAGACCGGCGGCGCTCGAATTCCTAAGTTAGGCCTCGGAACGTGGCAGAACACCGGTTCCGAGTGTACCGAGACGGTTCGGACGGCGCTCGACCTCGGCTATCGGCACGTCGATACGGCCCAAGCGTACGACAACGAGGCGGCGGTCGGCGAAGGCATCGCTCGCGCGGAGGTGGACCGCGACGAGGTGTTCCTGACCACGAAGGTGTGGCGGTCGAACCTCCGCTACGACGACGTGCTGGACTCGGTACGCGACAGTCTCGACAGACTCGGGGTCGAGTACGTCGACCTGCTGTTGGCACACTGGCCACACCCCCGCGTTCCGGTCGCGGAGACGCTCGAAGCGATGACCGAACTGCGCGAGTCCGGCGCGGTGAAGAACGTCGGGGTCAGCAACTTCACGCTGTCGCAACTCCGGGAAGCGAGGGGAGTCGCCGACGTTCCGCTCGTCGCAAACCAGGTCCTCTATCACCCCTACAAGGACCAGTCGGATCTGCAACGGTACTGTGCGACGAACGGCGTCGCGCTCGTCGCGTACAGTCCGCTGGCGCGCGGCGACGTCCTCTCCGACGACCTCCTCGAACGCATCGGCGACCGGTACGATAAGACCGCCGCGCAGGTGGCGCTCCGCTGGCTACTTCAACAGGACGGCGTGGTCGCGATTCCGAAGGCCAGCAGTCGCGCGCACCTCGAACAGAATGCCGACGTCTTCGACTTCTCGCTCACCGACGAGGAGGCGGCGCGCATCGACGACCGGACCGGGAGTCCGAAGGTGCGACTCCGGAACTGCCTGCCCTCGCTCGTTCGCCGCGTCCCGTTCTGAGCGGTGCGGGCGCCCCCGAGCGGTGGAAACCCGGCCGAACTCAGAGCGGTTCCCACGTGCGGGGCGAGTCGTTCAGGCGCTCGCACCCCGACTCGGTGACGGCCACGAGGTCCTCGATGCGGACGCCGAACTCGCCGGGGAGGTAGACTCCGGGTTCGACGCTGAACACCATCCCGGGTTCGAGTTGGGTCTCGTTGCCCGCGACGATGTAGGGGTCCTCGTGAACGTCGAGACCGACGCCGTGGCCCGTCCGGTGGACGAATTCGTCGCCGTAACCGGCGTCCTCGATGACTTCGCGGGCCGCGCGGTCGATTTCCTCGGCAGGGACGCCCGGTTCGACCGCCTCGACTGCGGCCTGTTGGGCCTCGCGGACGACTTCGTGTACTTCCGCGTAGCCCTCGGGCGGGTCGCCCGCGAACACGACCGTCCGGGTCTGGTCGCCGGGGTAGCCGTCGACGTACGCGCCGAAGTCGAGGACGACCGGGTCGCCCCGCCGAATCTCGCGGTCCTCGTGGCGGTGGTGGGGTTTCGCGCCGTTGGGTCCCGACCCCGCGATGGTGCCGAACGCGACTTCATCGCCGCCCCGTTCGACCAGTCGTCGGTCGATTTCCGCGGCGAGTTCGGTCTCGGTCATCCCGACGGCCTCCTCGCCCAACTCCCGAATCTCGACGCTGACCGCGTCGGCGAGGTCCCCGGCCTTCCGGAGCGCCGCGAGTTCGGCCTCGTCCTTGCGCGCCCGGAGGTCGTCGAACACCTCGCTGGCGAGGCCGAACGTCGCGTCGGGAAGCGTCTCGCGGAGGTCCTGCGTGAACCGCGCCCACATCGTGTCGTCGACCAGCAGGCGGCCTCCGCGCAGACCCTTCTCGTCGGCGAGGTCGGCGACCAGCGCCGCGGGGTCCTCGCCGTCGGCCCAGAGTCGCAGGTCCTCGACCCACGAGGCGTCGCGAATCTGCTCGTCGTACATCTCGGGCGCGACGAAGGCGGGGTCGCCGTCGCTCGGAATCACGAGAAACAGGTGGCGCTCGGCCGGTTCCTCCCGAAATCCCGAGGCGTAGAACAGATTGGTACTCGGGAACAGCACGGCCGCGTCCGCGCCGACCGCGCCCAGTCGGTCCTGACATCGCCGGGTTCGCTCCTCGAACGCGCTCATGCGAGCGGGTTGCGCGGGACGGCGTTTAAATGTGAGTGAGTGCGACCGACCGGGAGAAAGTGGCAGTCGTGATACAAAAACTGGCTTCGGGGAAACGCCATTAGGTCGGCGCGAGTCGGTCCGGACGATGGGAGAGTTACGAGGCATCGTCCGGCGCTACTACGCCTACAAGGTCACGAACGCCTACGGGTTCTACCTGCCCGTGAGCATCCTCTATCTCACCGAGGTCAAGGGGTTCGGTATGGAGGTCATCGGCCTGACCGGCGCGGCGTTCCTGTTCGCAGAGGTCGCGGCCGAGATTCCGACGGGGTACGTCGGCGACCGACTCGGCCGCCGGGCCAGCCTCGCGGCCGGAAACGCGCTGTCGGCGGTCGCGTTGGGACTCTGGGCGGTCGCCGACTCGCCGCTGGCCTACGTCGCGCTGAACGCCGTCTGGGCGGTCGGGTGGGCGTTTCGGTCTGGCACGGGCAAGGCGTGGCTCTACGAAATCCTCGACGCCCACGGCGAGGCCGACGAGTTCGCCCGCGTCAGCGGTCGGGCCAACACCGCGCTGATGCTGGCGTCGGCCGCCACCGCAGTCGCCGGGGGCGCGCTCGTGACCGTCGATTGGTCGCTCCCGTTCCTCGCCAACGCCCTCCTCTCGGCGCTCGGGATTCCCATTCTGCTGACGCTCCCGACGGTCGAGAGCGAGCGAGCGGCCCGAGACGACGCCGGGGTGGAAGACGAGACGTTCACGGTCGGCGACGCGCTCGCCGCCCTCCGCCTGCAGGTCCGGCGTCCCGAAATCAGGTGGTTCGTCGCCTTCGCCGCGCTACTGTACGCGCTGTTCGAACTCTCGCGGACCTTCGAGCAGCCCGCGATGGCCGCCGCGGGCGTCTCCGCGCCCGCGCTCGGCGTGCTGTACGCCGGGTTCAAACTGGTCTCGGCCGGCGCGGCCGCCAGCGCGGGGTGGGTCGAGGACCGGTTGGGCGTCCGGGGAGCGTTCGCACTGCTCGTTCCCCTCCTCGGAGCGACCTACGCGACCATCGCGTTCGCGCCGGTACTGGTGGTCCCGGTCGTCTTCCTGACCCGAGGCGTCCGGAGTCTGTTCCGGCCGCTCCGGAACCAGTATCTCAACGACCGCGTCGAGAACGTCGGGCGCGCGACCGTTCTCTCGGGCGCGACGATGGTCCTCTCGCTGGTCGCCGGAGCGACCAAAGTCGTCGGTGGCTACGCGGCCGCGGCGCTCGGCCCGATTCGGTTCCTCGCCGCGGCCGGCGTCGCCTCGGCGGCGGCCGCGGGCCTCGTCTGGGTCGCCGTCTCGCCGGTTCGCCCGCGGAAGGGGCCGGAGTCCGCCGGGGGCGACTCGGACCCCGAAGCTTCGGTCGCCACAGACTGACGCGCCGCGACGCACCGCGCCGCGGCCCGACTGCCCGAACCGGTCGTGGCTCGACCACGCGATCGAGTCGGTTCCCCCGCCCGGCCCCCTCAGCTAAGTGATGCGGCGTGGTACGCCGGGCGTGGTTCGGGAGCAAGTGGCCGAGTTTTCGGTCGAGTACGTGCAAGCACTGGACGAGGAGGGGAACGCCGACGAGGCGGAGTTGCCCGACGTGAGCGACGACGAGTTGCTGGAACTGTATCGACTCATGCGCCTCTCCCGCCGGACCGACGAGCGGGCGGTCGCGCTCCAGCGCCGGGGCGAGTCCGGGACCTACGCGCCCGGCACCGGGCAGGAGGCCGCGCAGGTCGGGTCCGCGATAGCGTTGGAACCCGACGAGTGGATGGTGCCGTCGTTCCGCGAGAGCGCGGCCTTCCTCACGCGGGGCGCACCGGTCCACCGCCTGCTGTGGTACGCCATGGGGATGGAGGAGGGCGCGGAGGTCGCCGACGCCAACTTCCCGCCCGCTATTCCCGTTGGGACCCAACCGCTCCACGCCGCGGGCATCGGGTGGGGCCACGAAATCTCCGGAGAGCGGAAGGCGGCGCTGACCTACTTCGGGGACGGCGCG
This sequence comes from Halorussus limi, assembly GCF_023238205.1. NCBI lineage: Archaea > Methanobacteriati > Methanobacteriota > Halobacteria > Halobacteriales > Haladaptataceae > Halorussus > Halorussus limi. The sequence goes on along the minus strand of NZ_CP096660.1, from coordinate 391,072 downwards.
ACCAGCGAGGGCGACGTGTACGAGGCGATGAACGTCGCGGGCGCGCTGGACGCTCACGCGGTGTTCTTCTGCCAGAACAACCAGTGGGCCATCTCGACGCCGCGCGAGACCCAGACGCGGACCGAGACGCTGGCCCAGAAAGCGGTCGCGGCGGGAATCGAGGGCGTGCAGGTGGACGGCAACGACGTGCTGGGCGTTCTCTCGGTCGCGAGGGACGCGCTCGAAACTGCCCGCGAGGGCGACCCCGTGTTCGTGGAGGCGCTGACCTTCCGGCGGTCGATGCACACCACCAGCGACGACCCGAGCGTCTACCGGACCGAGGAGCAGGAGAGCGAGTGGGAGGCCCGCGACCCCATCGTCAGGTTCGAGGCGTACCTCCGGGACGAGGGCCTGCTGGACGACGACCGGGTGGAACGGATTACCGACGAAATCGAGGAGTTACTCGCCGACGAGATAGACCGGGCGAAGGAGGGCCGCGACCGGGTCGTGCCAGCGGAGATGTTCGACCACGTGTTCGCCGAGACCCCGCCGGAACTCCAGCGCCAGCGGGAGACGTTCCGGCGCGAGGAGGGCGACGGCGAGGTGGCGACCGCCGAGGAAGGGATGAGCGGCGAGGAGCGCGCGGCCGGCGGAGAGGTGACCGGGCGCGGCGACGTGCGCGAGGACAGAGAGACGGCGGAGGACTCCGAGACGTCCGAGGACGAGGAGGTGTCCGACCGTGGCGAATGAAATCCGACTCGTGGAGGCGGTTCGACAGGCCCTCCGTGAGGAGATGGCCCGCGACGAGTCCGTGGTCGTCTACGGCGAGGACGTGGGCGTCAGCGGCGGCGTGTTCCGGGCGACTCAGGAGTTACAGGACGAGTTTCCCGAGCAGGTGTACGACACGCCGCTGGCGGAGGCCGCTATCCTCGGGATGGGCGTCGGTCTCGGCGCGACCGGGTTCACGCCGGTTCCGGAGATTCAGTTCGCTAGCTTCGCCTATCAGGGGTTCCACCAGTTAGTGCAACACGCCTCGCGGATGCGGAGTCGAACTCGGGGGACGCTCGGCGTGCCGATGACCGTCCGCACGCCCTACGGCGGCGGCATCCGGGCGCTCGAACTCCACTCCGAGAGCTTCGAGGCCGGGTTCGCCCACGTCCCGGGCCTGAAGACGGTCGTGCCGTCGAACCCGGCCGACGCGAAGGGCCTGCTCACGTCGGCGATTCGGGACCCCGACCCCGTTATCTTCCTCGAACCGACGAGTCGCTACCGGGCCTCCCGGGAGTCGGTCCCGGAGGGCGACCACGCAGTTCCGCTCGGTGAGGCCGAAGTCGTCCGGGAGGGCGCGGACGTGACCGTCGTCGCGTGGGGCGCGATGCTTCACGAAGCGATGGACGCGGTGGAGGACGCGGAGGCGGACGCCGAGGTCATCGACCTCCGAACCGTCTCCCCGATGGACTCGGCGACGATTCTGGAGTCGGTCAGGAAGACCGGGCGGTGCGTCGTCGTCCACGAGGCCCCGCGGACCGGCGGCCTCGCGGCCGAAATCATCGCCCGCATCAACGACGACGCGCTCTACCACCTCGAAGCGCCGGTAGAGCGCGTGACCGGGTACGACGTTCCGTTCCCGATGTTCGCCCGCGAGGAGGCCTACCGACCGGACGCCGAGCGAATCCGACGCGGAATCGAACGGGCGCTGTCGGCGTAGATTTGGCTCGTCCGCCACGGTTTAGCGCCCCGGTCGGTTGGCGGCCGGGGCGCGGGGCGAAGCGTCGGGTCGGCGGACGCGGACCGGACGGTCCGCGGACGGGAAGATACTTATTCGCAGAGTGAGAAGGAGGAAACAGATTCTTCGACGCCCGATGATGCCTCACGGCGGAGGGTGTCGGCGGGAGGACCGCGAGTTCGCTCGCTCGTCCTTCTGCTCTTTTGCCTTTCGGCGAGGAGACCGCGACCGACCAGTCGTCGCTCCGCGCCGGGTTTGGCGCGTCTCCGACTGTTCCAACCGAGAACCTTCGACCGACCGGCGGGACGTCAGTACTCCTCGGCCTCTAGTTCTTCGAGGTGCTGTTCGAGTTCGGGGTACTCCTCGACCCGGACGAAGCCGTACTCGCCGCCGCCGTAGTAGAAGCTCTCGGGGAGTTCGCGCTCGACCAGCATCGTCTCGGGGTCGGCGTCCACGTGGTTCAACTTGTTCAGCGGGACGACCCGGGCCGTCTCGTCGCCGTCGAGGCAGACGACGGTGTGTTCGCGCACGAGGACCGCGTCGAACTCCAGTGCGTCGTACTCGTCCACGGTGAACACTGTCGGGCGAGAGGGTGCCATGACTCGGTGCAGGCGCGGCACGGTAATAAAATTCGGTGACGCGGGGCGAACGGTCGAAGCAGGCGGTCGGGGGAAGCGGTCGGAGCGCGCAGTCGGAGTCGGAGTCAAAGAGAGAGCCGAGCGACCGCAAGCGGTCCCGCGAGCGCCCCTCGACCGGTCCGTCCCACAGACTCGAAGGGCACGTAGGGTTTATCTACCGTACTACCTTACTAACATACTCATGACCGGGCCAATCCGCCAGCGAGAGCGTGAGCAAGGGGTCGAGACCGAGCAGGGGGAATCCGAGAACGTCCAGACGTGTCCGGAGTGCGAGGCCGGCAATCTGGTCGCGGACGCTGGCGGAAGCGAGTTAGTCTGCGAGGACTGCGGACTCGTCGTGGAGGAGCGCAACGTGGACCGGGGCCCCGAGTGGCGCGCGTTCAACCATCAGGAGCGCCAGAGCAAGAGTCGCGTCGGCGCGCCCACGACGAACACGATGCACGACAAGGGCCTGACGACGACCATCGACTGGAAGAACAAGGACGCCTACGGCCGGTCGCTCTCCTCGGAGAAACGGAGTCAAATGCACCGCCTCCGGAAGTGGCAGGAGCGAATCCGCACGAAGGACGCGGGCGAGCGGAACCTCCAGTTCGCCCTGAGCGAACTCAACCGTATGTCGTCGGCGCTCGGCGTCCCGCGGTCGGTACAGGAAGTGTCGTCGGTCATCTACCGGCGCGCGTTGAAGGAGGACCTCATCCGAGGTCGCTCCATCGAGGGCGTCGCCACCGCCGCGCTGTACGCGTCCTGCCGGAAGGAAGGCATCCCGCGAAGCCTCGAAGAGGTCTCGGAGGTCTCGCGGGTCGAGCGAAAGGAAATCGGTCGAACGTATCGCTACATCTCCCAGGAGCTCGCGCTCGGGATGGAACCGGTCGACCCCAAGAAGTACGTCCCGCGGTTCTGCTCGGAACTCGACCTGACCGAGGAAGTCGAGAGCAAGGCCAACGAGATAATCGACGTGACCGCCGAGAAGGGCCTGCTCTCGGGCAAGTCCCCGACGGGGTACGCGGCCGCGGCGATTTACGCGGCCTCGCTGCTCTGCAACGAGAAGAAGACCCAGCGCGAGGTCGCCGACGTGGCGCAGGTGACGGAAGTCACCATCCGCAACCGGTATCAGGAGCAGATAAAGGCCATCGGACTTTACAACTAAGCGACCGTAGACTCGTTCGAGCGCGAACAGGACGGCCCCACAAGCGCGGCGGCAATTTCGAGACAATGGAAATGGGAATCGGTCAGCGGTTCGAGGAACGACTCGGCGAGGAGTTCGGCGGCGACGCGGGGACCAGACGGGTCGTCGCCCGGCAGGCCCGCGACTTGGCGGACTCTGGACAGTTTCGGAACCACATGGACAGCGAACTGACGACCGCGGTGGTCGTGGAGAACTTACGGGACGCGCCGGAGGGACTGGCGCTCCCCGAAAAGTGGAACTGGTGGATGGGCGCGCTGGAACTCGCCTACGGCGGGTACGACCGGTTCCGCGTCGTGCGGTGGAGCGGGAAGTCGGGGTAGTTTTTCAGGGCAACCCGCCGGTCGCGCCCAGATACGCCACGTAGAACTGAATCGCGTTGAACGCGCCGTGTATCAGCGCGGGCACCGCGAGGTTATCGGTCCGCTCGTAGGCCGCGCCGAGAATCGGCGAGAGGACGAGCAGGATGGCGATGTACGCGAGTTTTCCGGAGCCCTGAAGCGAGAAGACGTGAACGACCGCGAAGATGACGCTCGCCACGGCGATGGCGACCCACGGCCCGAACGCCTCTTCGAGTCGGCCCTGCACGACGCCTCGATAGAGCAGTTCCTCGCCCGGTCCGATGAAGAGAAACGAGAGCGGCACCAGCAGAAGGAAGACCGTGGGGTCCTGCTCGCCGAACTCGGTGACGGAGTTCGACGCCGACTGGATGCCCAACACCGAGAACAGCGCCGAGAGCGCGATGAGCCCCGTAAACAGGGCCAGCGTCCCGCCGACCGCCCATCCGACGTCCCGGACCGTCGGCACTCGGACCTTCACGAAGTCGAACCCGCGGTCGGTGTAGGCCAGATAGCCGAGCGCGAAGGTGCCGAACGCGACGCCCTGCCCCATCACGACCGAGAGGCCGAGCAGGAGCGCGGGCCGGTCCATCAGCGGTACGCCCGCCAGCATCACCGCGAGCGCGGCCGCACCGACGACGATTAGGGCGAAGGCGTAGCCCCCGACGCCGAGGGCGACCGCGACGACCAACGACCGGGACTTCGAGGCCGACGCCTCGGCGGGGCGGTCTACGGTAGAGGTTTCCATGCCGTCACGTTGGACCCGCCGGGAAATAAGTCGTCCCCCGGCCGGACGGCCTCGGCGCGCGGCGGAGAGGCGTTCAGACGAACTCGACGCGGACCGCCGCCTCGGGCGTCGACGGTCCGCGCCGGTACCGGGGGTCGGCGCTCTCGCGGTCGATTTCGAAGGCTCGGAGCAGAACGACCAGTCGGCCGTCGGGGAGCGTCGCCCGGAGCATCGGCCCGCGACTCGTGGCGGTCACGTACGGCGGGGCGGCGACGGGCGACGCTGACAGCGAGCGTCCGGTCGCGCCCACCGCGTCCGCGAGCAGGTCTGGCAGGCGCTCCCACGCGCCCGCAGCGTCGAGTTCGGCGCGGAGCGGGTCGGCCACCGCTTCGGCGTCGGTGGTCGTCGGACCGTCCCACGATTCGGCGACCGCGTCGGCGCAGTCGAGGACGGCTTCGACAGTTTCGGCGTGAGCGTCGAGGACGCGCTCTCGGGCCGGTGCTTCGAGGTCGGTCACGGACGCGACGACGGAACCGAGAGTGAAATTTCTGCCGACGGACGGGCGGGAGGCCGACTACGTCAGCGATTGGACGGCGAGCAGGGTCCCGACGACGAGCAACGCGACGCCAGCAACCTTCGGTGTGACCGGGCCTCGCGGATTCACGCCGGGAGCGCCGACCGGCTTGAGCAGGAAGAGCAGTCCGACGGTGAGTAGCGTTCCGGGGAGCGTGAAGCTTCCACCGAGTCCGGGAACGTCCAGCGTCAGGAAGAAGACGCCGATGAAGATGGCGACCGCGGCGAAGGCCCTCGCTCCGGGCGTCACGTCGTCGTTGGAGAACGCGACGAAGATGGCCGCGGGCCACCACCACATGAGGACGCCGAGACCGAACCAGAACCCTCCGAACAGTAATCCGATAGCCATGTCGGTAGGCTTTCACCACGGTGTCCTAAATATTTCGCCGGGGGAGGCAGAACCTTGCGGCTCGGCCGCCGCGGAGAGGCCCACGCTGGTCGACGACCCTCTCGCGGCGATAGCCAGAATACGGCTTCGGGACGAATCGCAGGAGCGCCGTTCCTCGGGGGAAAAGCCTACAAGTGAGGGGGCAATCTCTGCAGGTAGAGACACAACATGATTCCACTGTTCGGACCCGTGCCGGGCGGGATGGAGATGATGGTCATCCTCCTCATCGCCGTCCTGCTGTTCGGTGCAAACAAGATTCCGAAACTCGCCCGCTCGACCGGCGAGGCGATGGGCGAGTTCAAGAAGGGACGCCAAGAAATCGAGGAAGAACTTCAGGAAGCCCAGAGCGAAGTCGACCCGACCGTCGAGACGGACACCGTCACCGAGACGGAGACCGACACCACCGAAGCGTAACGCCGACCGCCGACTTTTCGACGCTCTCGTAACTACTTTCAGTTTCTTCGAGGCCCGAACCGACCCCGAGGTTAAGAGGCTTCGGTACCGAGTTGAAGTACATGAGTAGTGAAGAGCTTCAAGACACCAACACGGAGGAGCGTTTCGAGTTCAAGAAAGAGGAGAGCGCGGCGCTCCGGTCCGACAAAGGGCTGACCGAGGAGGTCGTCCGCCTCATCAGTGAGGACAAGGACGAACCCGAGTGGATGCTCGACCGGCGTCTCCGAGCCTTGGAACACTGGCAGAACATGCCGATGCCGACTGACTGGCCGGGCCAGCCGGACCTGACGGAACTCGACGTCGAAGAAATCGTGCCTTACATCCGGCCAGACGTCGACAAGCGCGAGGGCGCCGATAGCTGGGACGACCTGCCCGAGGACATTCAGGACACCTTCGAGAAACTCGGCATTCCGGAAGCCGAGCGCAAGGCCCTCTCCGGGGTCGGTGCCCAGTACGAGTCCGAAGTCGTCTACCAGAACATGCAGGAGCAGTGGGAGGAGAAGGGCGTCGTGTTCTGCAACATGGACGAGGCCGTCCGAGAACACGAGGACCTCGTGAAGGAACACTTCATGACCTCCTGCGTACCCCCGAGTGACAACAAGTTCGCCGCCCTCCACGGCGCAGTCTGGAGTGGCGGGAGCTTCGTCTACGTGCCCGAGGACGTCACCGTCGAGATGCCGGTGCAGGCCTACTTCCGCATGAACTCGGAGGGAATGGGTCAGTTCGAGCACACCCTCATCATCGCCGAGAAGGGTTCGGAGGTTCACTACATCGAAGGTTGTTCGGCCCCGAAATACGGCAGCCACAACCTCCACTCCGGTGGCGTCGAGGTGTTCGTCGGCGAGGACGCCCACGTTCAGTACTCGACCGTCCAGAACTGGTCGAAGAACACGTTCAACCTCAACACCAAGCGCGCGCTGGTCGAGAAAGGCGGCCGCATGGAGTGGGTCTCCGGTTCGATGGGGTCGAAAGTCACCATGCTCTACCCCTGCTCGATTCTGAAAGGGCGGGGAGCCTCGGCGAACCACATCTCCATCGCGTTCGCGGGCGAGGGCCAGAACATCGACACCGGCGCGAAGGTCTACCACAACGCGCCGCGGACGAACTCCACCATCGAGTCGAAGTCCATCAGCAAAGACGGCGGCCGCACCAACTACCGCGGTCTCGTCCAGATTTCCGACGGCGCGAGCAACTCCTCGACGTCGGTGGAGTGCGACGCCCTGATGTTCGACAACGAGTCCACCTCCGACACGATGCCGTACATGGAAATCGACGAGTCGAAGGTCGACGTGGCTCACGAGGCGACCGTCGGCAAAATCGGCGACGAGGACGTCTTCTACCTCCAGAGTCGGGGACTGGACGACGACGACGCCAAGCAGATGATCGTCTCCGGCTTCATCGAACCGATTACGGAAGAACTGCCCATCGAGTACGCCGTCGAACTCAACCGACTCATCGAGTTGGAGATGGAAGGCAGTCTGGGATAGTCGGCCGAAGTCGGTTCTCGACGCTTCTTTTGGCGGACGAACGCGGTCCGACCGGCCGCGGACCGAATGCGATAGCCGTTTAAGCGAGAAAGAAAATTGTCCGGTATGACCGGCGAACCCGCCGCTGGCGGCGACGCGAACGGCGGCGGGCCACTCGAACTCGACGAAGTCCTAACGCTTCTCAGTGACCGGTATCGTCGCCACTGTCTCGCGTGTCTCGACGGACTCCCCGCACCGGTGACGCTCGAAGGACTGACCGACCAAGTCGCGGGGCGGGAGTTCCAGCAACCCCCAGACAAGGTGTCGATGATAAAGCGGACCCAGATAGCCACCGCGCTCCACCACACCCACTTGCCGAAACTGGAGGAGTCAGGCATCATCGTCTACGACACCGACGAGGGGAAAGTGACCGAGATTACCATCGAACCGCCGCTCACGGGCTTCCTCGACAAGATTCGGCGACACGAGGGGTGAGCGTGCGACAGGCGGACGGCGTTCGACCGCGGCGCGGTGGGTTCCGACGCCGCAACCACAAAGTCGTCGCGCCCGTGAGTTAGTGTATGGCGACAGAAACCCAGACGGACGGCGGTCGGTCACGACTCGGAACGCTGGTGTTGCTCGCGCTGACGTTCGCGGTCGGCTACCTCCTCGGGTCTCAGAGCGGCGGCGAGGCCGACGAGTGGCAGGACGTGGAGAGCGAACCCACGGAGATAACCATCGACGGCGACGACGAGGAGACCGAGGCGTGAGTTCGAGACGGTGAAGCCTTCACACTGGCCGCTCGGTAAGTAGGTATAGATAGGTCTAGGCAATATATTCATTTCTGTCCGGTGGATTTTCATTTCTGAGAGAAATATACAGTGGCGTATAACCCGCTTCAAGAGGACCGAATAGGAGAGAACGGCGCGACCGGCCGACTACCGGACGTGCCCGACCAACCGCCCGCCGAGCGTTACGAGTCCGAGGCCGGCGAGCAGAGTCACGCCGACCAGCCAAAACGGACCGCTGGCGCTCGCTGGCGTCGGACCGGACGAGGGCGCGAGCAAATCCGCGAGCGCAATCCACGTCCCGTAGCAGAGTCCGGCGGCGACGATGCCGCCACCGGCGACGACGAGGAGCGTGCCGGGGACCGAACGCGAGAGCAGTCGGTCGAGCGCGCGCAGCGACGAGCGACGGGCCATCATCGCGGGATTCGCGGGCGACCGACTTGACGTCTTCGAGCGCGAACGGAGGGTCAGCGGTCGGAAATCGAGTCGCACCGACCGCACAGGTCGAATCCCAACGCTTCGGCCCGGCGCTTCGGGACCACCCGGTAAACGTCGGACGCGAACGGACTGTCCGGGTTCACGACCCCGCAGAGACTGGTCTCGGTGCCGTCGGACGCGACGTGATACTGCCCCGAGTCGGCCTCGCGGGCCTCCGCGGCGAGAATTACCTCCATGGTGCTGCGCTACAGTTCCGACGTGAATTCGAGAATTGCTTCGACTCGCTCGTCGGGACGATATCGTACTTCCCCCGACCGCGCGTCGTACTCGACGACGCCGTGGGCCTCCAGTTTCGGGAGGTGGACGTGATGGAGTTTGGCCTTCGCCGCCCGAGTCGAAGGCGTCCCACCGTCGGTCTCGACCTTCGTCCCTTCGAGATGGTCCGTAAGCACCTCTATCGTCGCCGACTCGACGTCGTTGCGGTCGAAGTACCCGATTACCTCCCGTCGTTCCTTGCTCGCGAGGAGGGACATCGAGCGGTCCACCGAGTCGGAGTCGTCACTCATCGTCTGCTCCGAAGCCAGTAGTTATCATCCTATGGAGTATTCGGGAGAGAGACGGATGAGTTCAGTGTTGTGCCGAATGCTCACTCGTGTGGCACGGAGCAGGTCGTAAATCGGGGATCGTTGCGTAGCTTCCCAAGAGTACGACTCATACCGTTTACTCAGTTCCTCACAGGTCGTATTTCCAGCTCGGGCGTCCTCGACTCGTCCGAACCGCGCATCGAGTCCTGCGAGAGATTCCCCCGAAAAACCCTGTCGCGGTGCGACAAGGTAGGCACGCGGCAGAGCGAGTGGTTGGGACACCGCTGACCGCGTGCCAGTATTATCTTCGGTGCCACACCCTATGTAGCTTGTGTGATTAAGTGAGTGAAATAGGATTCATTCTGATTTTCGACGCAGAGCCGACGAAACGGAGACGAACGGACGTTCTCATCGGAACGGCACGCCGAGCCGAGTGGTCCGACACGACAATGACTAAAGGCGAGAGCCCCCAATTGTCCGTATCTCCGGGACTCCCCGGTGGTGGTTGGGACACCATGGTCGACAACGACAAACAGGAACAGGCCGCTGGGTTACTCCAGCAACTCGGCCTGAAAGAGTACGAGGCGAAGTGTTTCGTCGCCCTGACGCGCAAGGACACGGCGACGGCCAAAGAGATAAGCGAAATCGCGGACGTGCCCCGAACGCGGGTCTACGACGCGATTCGCGTGTTGGAGGCGCAGGGTCTCGTGGAAATCCAGCACACGAATCCGCGCCAGTACAGGGCGGTTCCCCTCGAAGAGGCCGCCAAGACCCTCCGGCGGCAGTACGAGACCCGCGTGGACGAACTGGAGGAGACCCTGAACGACATCGAACCCGCGAACCCGTCGGGCCAGAAGGTCACCCACGAGGTCTGGTCGCTGTCGGGCACAGAGGGAATCACCAGCCGCACGCTGCAACTCGTCGACGACGCCGAGAGCGAGATAGTCTTCGTCGTCAGTTCCCCGTCGGTCGTCACCGACGAGTTACTCGACCGACTGAACGAGGCCACCGAACGGGACGTCCCGGTCCTCGTCGGAACGGCTACCGCGGCGTTGCGCGAGGAACTCCGAGAGAAAGTCCCCGGCGCAGAGGTCTTCGAGTCGCAACTCGACTGGCTTCACGACGAGTCCGAGGACGAGGTGGCCATCGGACGGATGCTGCTGGTGGACCGCGAGGCGATTCTCCTGAGTTCGATACACGAGGACGGACAGACCGAGCAGGCAATCTTCGGCCGCGGGTTCGAGAACGGCCTCGTCGTCATCACGCGGCGACTGATGGCGACCGGACTCGCGGCGCTCCGCGACCACAGGGGGTAACTCGGTTCTCGCGGGACGAACGTCGAGACGGCCGCAGAGCCGACGGCGCGAGCGCTCCGCCTACCGGTATCCGTCTCGCCCCTCGGCCGCGAGGTCCCGGAGGCGCGCGACTCGTTCGGCGGTCGCCGGATGGGTCGGCACCTCTATCGGCAGTCCGGCCAGCGGGTCGTCGGCCGCGTCGTCGCCGACCGACTCCTCGTTCCCGACGATACCGTGGGGCAGAAAGCAGAGTTCCCGGACGCTGTTCGCCCGCACGTCCTCCGTCGGGCGCTCGGCCGCGTCGGCGTCCAGCGTCTCCAGCGCGCCCGCCATCGCCGCGGGGTCGCCCGCGGTCAGCGCCCCGGCGCGGTCGGCCGCGAACTCCCGGTAGCGCGAGAGGTGGCCGCTCAGGACCGCGACCGGGAGCGCCAATAGACCGAGCGCGACCCCGCCGAACAGCACCGTGAAGACCGCGAACCCGCCGAACGCGACGAACGACTCGACGCTGAACGGCGGCGCGCCGACCAGCGCGGTGCTGGCGGCGTAGCCCACGACCGCGGCGACGCCGACTGCGAGCGACCGGAGCGGCGCCGCGGCGTCCGAGACGAGCGAGTACTCGTCGTTGGCCAACGCCGGGAGGAAGGTCGCCAGCGTCATCACCGCGGCGTCGCGGTTCCGGAGGTGCGCGAGTTCGTGGGCCAGCACCGCGTCGAGTTGAGCCTCCGACAGCGTGTCGAGCAGGCCGGTCGTGACCACGACGGTCCCGCCCCGCAAATCGCCGACCGTGAAACTGTTCGCGGTATCGGTCTCCGCCACGGCGACGCTCGGCGGGGTCACGCCCGCGGTCTGGGCGAGTCGGCGCACCCGTGCGTGGAGGTCCGGGCGCTCGGATTCAGAGACCGGTCGGGCGTCGGCGGCCGCGAGCGCCTCGCGGCGGGTGTACCGGAGTTGTCCCCACGCGAGCGCGAGCGTGGCCGGCGCGACCAGCGCCGCGAGCGCGAGCCACGACCCGCCGACGTCCCCGGCCAGCGCGACCAGCCACGGCCGGAAGAGGTACGCGAGGACTGCGACGAACGCCGCGTCGGCGGCCAGCACCAGCGCGAGCGTGAGCGCGATGCGGTGGGTCAGGCCGAGCGTCTCGCCGGAGGAGTTCGTCGAACCGTCGGTTCCGGAGTCGATGCGACCGGAGTCGGCGTCTCTGGCGTCGGTGCCGCCGGGCGGGCCGGAGTTCGAAGTGGCGTCTCGTGACATGGAGGGCGACCGAGTACACCTATGTTGGAGAGGGAAGATATATTTGACTGAAAGTTTTCCTCTCATTCGTGTCCCGCGAACGCCGCCGCGCCGCCCTCGCCGCCCTCTGCGTCCTCGCGGTCGCCCTCGCCGCCACCCTCCTGCCCGCCAGCGGATTCGGAACGCAACCCGCTGGCGTCGGCGTCGGTGGCGGCGGCGGCCCGGACGCCCCCGCCGGCGGAGGCGGTACCGACCCCGCCCGACAGACCGCCGAACCGACCGCTCCGACCGTCACCACGACTCAGAACTCGGACACGACGACGACTGACGACGGAACCGAAACGACACCCACCACGACCACGACGTCGACGACGACCGCGCCCGCCGATTACGACTCCGGCGGCGGGAGCGACCTGCTCGCGGCCATCGCCACCGGCGCGATGGGGCTCGTCGGCGTCCTCGCCATCATCGGCTTCTGGTCCGGCGCGCTGGCGGTCAGCGGCCGGGCCGCCGGACTCGTCCCGCTCACGCTGACCGTCGGCGGCACGCCGCTCGGCGAACTCGTCGGGAGCGTGCCGGCCCGGACGATGGCGACGGTCGTCGCCCTCTCGTCGTCGGTCCCCCGCCTGCTCGACGACGCCGCGACCCTAACCGGAGAGGTGGGCCGAAGTCTCGGGAGCGTCCTCGGGGCCGCCGGCCGCGGGGGCGTCCAAGCCCTCCGAATCGGCGCGAACGGACTCGCGCTGACCGTCACGGCGATTCCGCGCGCGCTCGCCGGTCTGGCCGGCGGGGCGGGCATCTTCTCCAGTCTCGGGAGCGTCAGCGTGCCGAGCATCGGCCGCGGCGGGAGCGACGACAGCGACGACCGCCGGAACCGCTCGGCCGCGCCCGAAGAGCAGGCCGACCCCGCTCCGCCCACCGTCGAGGAGGCGTGGGAGGCCATGCGCGACCGCGTGCCGGTCAGGAACCGGCGCGCTCGGACGCCGGGCGAAGTCGCCCGCGCCGCGGCCCGGCGGGGCTTCCCCGACGACGCGGTCCGGCGACTCACCGACGCCTTCCGGGAGGTCCGGTACGGCGACCTGCCCCGCGACGACCGGACCGACTCGGCGCGCTCTGCGCTCGACCGACTCCGCGACCACTGGCGAGGTGACGGCGAATGATTCCGCGACTCGTCGGCCGAGCGAGCGCCAGACTCCAACAGCCCCGGAGCCTCGCGGTCCTCGGCGGCGCGTCGCTGGCGCTGGCGGTCGGCGTCGCCTTCCTGCCGTGGCTGTTCCCCGCCGCCATTTTCCGGCCGCTGTCCGCGATACTCGCCTCGCCCGGCGCGATTCTGCTCGTGGCCGGGGCCGCCGGACTCCTCGGGGCGCAGGCGCTCCGGACGAGCGCCAGACCCGCGGACGACGACGGCGAGAACCCGCGCGCCCGGTGGACGCCCGCGAAGGAACCCGAGCGCGCTCACTACGAGGAGTACCGGACGACCGGGGACGGGATAGACTCGGTGTTCGACGCCGACCCGGACGAGAGGCGGGAACTCGCCTCGCGCCGCCGGAGGGCCGAGAGCCGCATCCGCCGGACCGCGATAACGGTAATCGCCGACGCCGACCGCATCGACGAAGAGCGCGCCGCCGAACGGGTCGCCGCGGGGTCGTGGACCGACGACCCCCGCGCGGCCGCCTTCCTCGGCGGGCGTCACCTCGCGCCGCTCCGGACCCGCATCCGCGACTGGGCCAGCGGCAAACGGTACGAGCGGTGGGCGACCCGCGCGGTCGAAGAAATCGAAGCCATCGACCGCGGGGAGCGCACGCGACCCGCCGAGTCCGCAGAAACACGCGATTTAGACGGAGAGCCGGATGATTTCGATACTGGGTTTATCGGGTTCGACACGGAGTTAGACGAGTTGGACCGAGCGGGCGAGTCGCCGGGCGAACCCGTCGGGTCCGCTCCCGAGGCCGACCGCGAGCGGGAGGTGGCCCGATGAGCCTCGGCGTCGCTCCGCTCGCCGCGCTCGGGCCACTCAGCGTCGTCGCTCCGCTCGCCGTACTGGGCCTGCTCGTGACCATCTACTTCGCGGCGTTCTGGGCCGCGAGTCCCGAACACAGCCTCTTTTCGGGATTCACCGGCGACGGCGCACTGCACGACGAGAGCGATTCGAGCGGCGAATCCGGAGCAGGCGACGACGGAGACGCCGACGACGGCGACTCCGACGACGCTGACGGACCGAACGCCGACGGCGACTCGGACGAGGCCGACGACCAGCCGCCGGAGACCCGAATCGGGCCGCGGTGGGACCCCGGCACGACCGTCGCGCTCCTCGCGGGCGCCGGCGGCATCCTGACGAAGAACACCACGATGTTCCTCGCGGGCGCGGTCGGGTTCGTCTACGCGGCCTACCGCTACGGCACCCGAGCGCCCGAGGTCTCGGTGGCGATCGAGCGCGCGATTTCGGACCGGTCGCCCCTGCCGAGCGACGAGGTTGAGGTCACGCTGACGCTCCGGAACGACGGCGAGGAGCCGATTCCCGACCTCCGGGTCGTGGACGGCGTGCCCGAGCAGTTGGGCGTCTCCTCGGGGTCGCCCCGGTTCGGTACCAGCCTCCAACCCGGCGAGGCGGCGGCCTTCTCCTACGAGGTCCGGGCGCGGCGCGGCACCCACGAGTTCGGCGAGACGCGACTGGTCGCGCGGAACGTCAGCGGGAGCGCGGAACGCCGGTGGGAGCGGGAGGCCGACCTCCCCGACGCGCCCGACCCCGACGAGGCGGCCACGATAACCTGCGAGACGCGGGCCGACGACGTGCCGCTCCCGGCCGACACAGCCTCCCACCCCGGCCAAATCACGACCGACTCGGGCGGCGAGGGCGTGGAGTTCTACGCCACCCGCGAGTACCAGCCGGCCGACCCGATGAGCCGAATCGACTGGAAGCGGTACGCCAAGACCCGGGAGCTAACCACCGTGGACTTCCGGGAGACTCAGGCCGCGACGGTGGTCCTCGTCGTGGACACCCGGACGCCCGCCCACGTCTCGCGGCGGTCTGGCGAACCCGACGCGGTGGAGTTGACCCGGTACGCCGCCGAGCGACTCGCCGAGGCCTTCGTCCGGCGCAACGACCGCGTGGGGCTGGCGCTGTTCGGACCGGCCGAGCGCTACCTCGACCCCGGCGGCGGCGAGGGGCAACTGGCCCGCGTCCGGGCCGAACTCGACGCGACGCCGGAAGCGAGCGACCACGGCATCGGTCTCTTCGACGAGAGCCGGCGCCAGCGGGCCAACGAATCCAGATTCGAGACGCTCCGCAAGCGGATGCCCGACGGCGCGCAGGTCGTCTTCCTGTCGCCGATGGCCGACGAGTACGCGGTCGAGGTCGTCCGGCGTTTCAAGGCGTACGGTCACGCCGTGACGGTCGTGAGCCCCGACGTGACGGGGTCGGAGACCGCCGGCGGAAGCGTCGAGCGAATCGAACGCGACCGGCGACTCGGCGACCTCCGCGGCCCGGTCCGGGTCGTGGACTGGTCGCCCGACGAGCCGATTCGTTCCGCGGTGTCGAAGGCGACAGCGAGGTGGTCAGGATGAGTTTCGACGTGAGCGACGCTAACAGTGGAGAAACGGGCGATACGAACGACCGCGGCGACGAACCCGACGCCGTTCTCGAACGCCGCGCGACTACCTTCAGCGGGACCGTCGCGGTGCTGGTGGCGGCGCTCGCGGGCCTCGCGCTCGGTGCCGCGGGCGGGAGTCTCTGGTCGGTCGCCGCGACCATCGGCGGCGGCGTGCTGGCCGCGCTCGGCGTCCGGGCGGTCCAATCGGGGACGAACGCCCGGCGAGCGGTCGGGAGCGTCGGCGTCGTCGCCGGCGTGTCGGTCTTCGCAATCGTCGCGACCCTCGGCGGCGGCCCGGTCGCACTGCTGGTCGGCGCGGGCGTCGGGGCGGCCGCGACCAACGCGGTCGTCTCGTTCGACGAGCGAGTCGAGCGCCCCGCGGTCAGGGCCGTCTGGCGCTCGGCGACGGTCCTCTCGGTCGGGGCCGTCCTCGCGGTGTGCCTGTACGCCGACGTGTTCGCCAAGACGTTCGGCGTGGTCGGCGGGAACCTCGTCGCGGCCGCCGAGTCGAGCGCGCTCGCGCTGCTGGTCGTCCTCCAGTTGGAACTGCTGGCGGTCGCGGAGTTGGTCCACTGGGCCGTCCCGGTTCTGGACGGTTGGCTCCCCGAGAACCGGGACCTCCGGGCCGCGGTCCTCGACCGGTTCGACCGCCGACTCTGGGACGTGCCGCGGGCCTACTGGGCCGTCCTCGGCCTTCAAATCGTGCTCGCGCTCTCGGAGTGGGGTCCGGCGTGGTTCCGCGGGTTCCTCGACTCGCTGTCGGTCCTCGGCGACGCGCTCGAACTGGTGCTGTTCTCGGGCGTCGTCCACCTGCCGCTGACCGCGCTCGTCGTGGGTCTCGTCGGCGTTCTGCTCGCGCGGGGCCTGCAGGCGCTGTTCGTCGGGTGGGCCGGGAGCGACCCGCCGCGGTCGGTCGCCCACGCCGCGGGCGGCCTCGTGACGCTCGCCGTCGCGGCCCTGCTGGCGCTCGCGCCTACCGAGGCGCTCGCGGCGGCCGCCGGAACCGGGTGGACGGAAACCGTCGCGTCGGTCGGTCTGACCGCGGCGCTCGCGGGCGGCGTCGCGGCCACGCTCTTCGCCGTCGCGTTCTCCCAGCGGGTCCTCGCGGTCGCCGTCGCGCCGTGGGTCGGGACCGAGTCCGCGAGCGGATTCGCGGTCGCCGGCGGGTCGCTGATGGTGGCCTCGTTGGTCGTCGCCGACGGCGGCGGGTCGGCGCTCGCGGCCTTCGTCGGGGTCGCGGCCGCGCTCGCGGTCCACGACCTCGGGTCGAACGCGGTCGAACTCGGCGCGCGAATCGGGCGCGACGCCGAGACGCGCGCCGGCGAGGCGGCCCACGCGGTCGGCGGCCTGCTGGTCGGCGCGGGCGGCGTCCTGATAGCGACGCTGACCGCGTTCGGGATGGGGTCGCTGTCGTTCTCGCCGCCCGCGTGGCGCGCCCGACTCGCGGTGGCGCTCCTGCTGGTCGCGGTGCTGTGCTTCGCGGTGCTGTTCGAGCGGGAGTGAGACGGAGACGAAGCGAGAACCGGCGGCGAAAACGACTCACTCCCGGTCCGCGCTCAGGACCATCACCTTCACTCGCGCGACAGAATCGAAGTCCCGGAGTCGATACACCAGTCCGCGAACCCGCTCGGCGGGCCCCTCGCAGAAGGCGGTCTCCATGCACCAGTGGCCGCGGTGGACGTGGTTGGTCGCGGTGATGACCTCCCCGAACTCGTGCTGGACCGCGTGGAGGTCCCGGACCACCGCGTCGTGTTCGTAGTCGTAGGCGAGGACGGCCGTGACTTCGCCCTCGGCGGCTTCGAGTCGAGCGTGTGACTCGACGTACTCGCGCATCGCCTCTCGAATCGCGCGCGACCGGGAGTCCAGCCCCTCGGCCTGCCACGTCTCGTCGAAGGCCGCGAGCACGTCGTCGGGAACGTTGAGACTCGTTCGCATGTGGAGACCTTTCGCTTCGGGGTGGTTGGGTATTTCGTTCGGACGTGACGGGGCGCGACTGCCGACTTCGAACCGCGCCCGCCGTTCGCGCCGTCTCACCGAACGTCCGAGGCCCGACGCCACCGACCCGTATTACGGGCACCCCGGTTCGGTAATAACAACCCGTTTAGGACGCCTCCGCCAACCTCGGAGCGAGAATGATACCGAGTGACGCGGTCGGACTGTTCGCCGGGGCCGTCGCGCTCGGCGCGGTTCACGGCATCGAACCGGGCCACGGGTGGCCCGTCGCGGCCAGTTACGCCCTCGACCAGTCGAACAAGTGGCTCTACGGCTTCGCGGCGAGTTTCCTGCTCGGGTTCGGCCACCTCGTGAGTAGCATCGCGATGGTTGTCGTGTTCTTCTTCGCCAAGCGCCACTTCGAACTCACCCAGATAAACGAACCGCTGGAACTGTTCGGCGTCCAAATCGGCGGCCCGGTCGGCGTCGTCGCCGGGGTCGTGTTGATACTGCTGGGCGTTCGGGAGTACTTTCACGGCCACAGCCACGACCACGGCGGAGACGGCGACCATTCGCACGGTCACGACCACGGCCACGGCGGACACTCGCACGACCACGGCGAGTCCGGGCACGGTCACGACGGCCACGGCGCTCACGACGACCAGCGGTATCACGTCGACGATAACGTAACTTCGTACGGGGCAAACAAATCTGAATCTGGTCGGGGCGCGGACGAACACGGCACCGGCGGCGACTCACGCGCCGACCGCGGCCACGGCCACCCGCACGGCCACGCCGACCACCCCCACGACCACGGCGAGGGCCGCGGCGTCCTCGACAGAATCAAACTCGCGCTCCCGTTCGTCGGCGGACACAGTCACGGGTCGCCCGAGGAGGCCACCGAACGCGGCCTCTGGGGCATCGCGGGGTTCGCCTTCGTCCTCGGGTTCGCCCACGAGGAGGAGTTCGAGATTATCGCGATGTGCGCGGGGTCGGACTACTGCCTCTCGCTGATGGCCGTCTACGCGGTGACGGTCGTCCTCGGCATCGTGGCGCTCACGCTCCTGCTCATCGCGGGCTACGAGCGATACGAGGAGCGCGTCGAGCGATACACCGACTACCTCCCCGCGTTCTCGGCGGCCGTGCTGATACTGATGGGTCTCGGGTTCGTCGCAGGACTGTTCTGAGAGGGGCGATGGTCGCGCGGGGCGGTCGGCGGTGTCTCGGTATCACCTTGTTCCGGCGACGCTACGCGCCGCCTCGCTTTCGGGTGTCGGACCGCGCGAGCAGTCGAATGGCCTGCCAGATTGCGAGACCGGCGAGCGCACCGAACACCACCGCGAGGGGGTCGAGTCCCGCGTGACCGGTCGCGTGAAGCGGGAGGAGCATGCGTCACCGTACGCTCCACACGGCCGTCAATATTTCTCTCCGCGGTGTGACGAGGGTCGGTTTTCACCGCTCTCGTCGCGGAGTGCGGCGGCGGTCTCGGAAAATCACCGCGCTCGCAGGCGAGTCGAGAACCATCGGACGCTCTGCCAGAGGCCCGCCACGGCGAGCGCGACGAGCAGATACGACCACCACGGCGTCCCGGGAACGCGGAGCGGAAGGAACTGCACGGGAGCGAAATCGAGTCGGCCGAAGGTCAACTTTTCCGTGGGAGAGAAACGGGTCGCGTCACCGCAGGAAGCCCAGCAGTTCGTACTCGTGGTCCGGGGTGTACCTGCGGAACAGCATGCTGTTGGTCAGGACGCTCACGCTGGAGAACGCCATCGCGCCCGCCGCCAGCACGGGTTGGAGCAGGCCGAGGCTGGCCAGCGGAATCATCGCGGTGTTGTAACCGAGCGCCCAGAAGAGGTTCTGCTTTATCTTGGCGAGCGTCCCCTCCGAGACTCGGATGGCCTTCAGCACGTCCGCGGGGTCGTCGCGCATCAGCGTCACGTCGGCGGCTTCGATGGCCACGTCGGTCCCCGACCCGATGGCCGCGCCGACGTAGGCCGCGGCCAGCGCGGGCGCGTCGTTGACGCCGTCGCCGACCATCATCGCCTCGCGGCCCTCGGACTGGATGGACTCGACCGCGTCGGCCTTGTCCTCGGGCAGGACCTCCGCGCGGACGTTGTCGGGGTCGATGCCGACCTGCTCGGCCACCGCGCGGGCGGTGCGCTCGTTGTCGCCGGTAATCATCATGACTTCGCGGCCCGAATCGCGGAGGTCCCCGACCGCTTCCTTGGCGCTCTCCTTGACGGTGTCGGCGTCGGCGACGACGCCCGCGAGTCGGCCGTCCGCGGCGACCAGCATCGCGGTCTTGCCCTCGCGTTCGAGGCGCTCCATCGTCTCCTCGGCGTACGAGACGTCGATGCCGTTGTCTTCCATCAGCTTTCGGTTGCCGACCAAGACCTCGCCGTGAGAGGTCGTGGCGCGGACGCCGTGGCCGGGCACGTTCTCGAAGTCCTCGGGGTCCTCGACGGTGATGCCCCGCTCTCGCGCGCCCTCGACGATGGCCTCCGCGAGCGGGTGTTCGCTCCCCGTCTCGGCGCTCGCGGCGGCCGCGAGCACGAACTCCTCGTCCACGTCGGTCTCGGTCGGGGCTTCCACCGCGCCTCCGTCCGCGGCGGTTCGCTCTCCGCCGTCCGCTCGGGGGCCGAGCGCCACCACGTCGGTCAGGCGCATCTCGCCCTCGGTCAGCGTGCCGGTCTTGTCGAAGACCACCGTGTCCACGTCGCGGACTCGCTCCAGCACGTCGCCGCCCTTGAACAGCACGCCGTTCTGCGCGCCGATGGAGGTCCCGACCATCGTCGCGGCCGGAGTCGCCAGACCGAGCGCGCAGGGGCAGGCGATGAGGACCGCGGAGGCGAACACGACGACCGCGAACTCGAACACCGAGACGGTGCCGCCCGCGACGCCGGGGCCGCCCGCGACCAGTCCCCACAGCGGGAGCGATTGGACGAACCCGGCCAGCGCCTCGGGGAAGAGGAACCAGAGCGCGCCCCAGAGCAGGGCGTTCGTGATGACCGCGGGCACGAAGTACGCCGAGATGCGGTCGGCGACCTGCTGAATCTCCGGCTGGCGGCTCTGGGCCTCCTTGACCAGTTGGACGATTTGCTGGAGCGCGGTCTCGGAGCCGACCTTGGTCGCCTCGACCTTCAGGACGCCGTTCTCGTTGACCGTCGCGCCGACCACGTCGTCGCCGGGCGACTTCTCGACGGGCACCGACTCGCCCGTGACCATCGACTCGTCGACGGCGCTGTCGCCCTCGCGGACGACGCCGTCGGTCGGAATCTTCTCGCCGGGCCGGACGACCATCAGGTCGCCGACTTCCACGTCCTCGACGGGAACCTCGACCTCCTCGCCGTCCTCAACGATGGTGGCCGTGTCTGCCTCCATCTCCAGCAGTTTGCGAAGCGCCTCGCTGGCTTGGCCCTTCGACCGGGCTTCGAGGTAGTTGCCGAGCGTGATGAACACCAGGATGAGCGCGGCGGTGTCGAAGTAGAGGCTCCCGGTGAACCCCAGCAGGACCGCGACGCTGTAGAAGTACGCCGTCGAGGACCCGAGCGCTATCAGCACGTCCATGTTCGCGGTCCGGTTCCTGACGACCGCGGTGTACGAGTTCTCGTAGAACTCCTTGCCGAGGAAGTACTGGACCGGGGTCGCGAGTCCGAACATGAGCCATCCGAGCGGAAGTCCGAAGAGGGTGTCTCCGAGCAGACTGTCGAACAAGAAGTGTTCGAGCAGTAGGAACACCAGCGGGGCCGAGAGGACCGCGCCCAGAATCGTCAGGTTGCGCTGGCGGCGGATTTCGGCCTTCCGGGCGTCCTCGCGTCGGTCGCCAGCGGTCTCGCCGTCCCCGTCGGATTCGTTCTCGCGGATGGGTTCGTAGCCCGCCCGCTCGATGGCGTCGTAGAGGTCCTCCAAGTCGGCGTCGTTGGGGTTGTACCGGACCGTCCCCTCGTCGGTGGCGTAGTTGACTTCGGCGTCCACGACCCCCGGCGTCTCTTCGAGCGCCTGCTCGTTGGTCTCCGAGCAGTTCGCACACGACATCCCGGAGATGCCGACGGTGACTTGCTGGGCGACCGGGTCGTAGCCCGCGTCCTCGACGGCCGCGTAAATCTCGCCGAGCGAGACGATGTCGGGGTCGTACTCGACGGTCCCCTCGTCGGTGGCGAAGTTCACGTTCGCCGAGTCGATGCCGTCCAACTCGCTCAGGGCGTCTTCCACGGTCCCCGAGCAGTTGGCGCAGCTCATGCCTCGGATGTCGAGGTGTGCGGTTCGCGCCATGTAGTCCTCCTTGGTAGAACGTACGGGACCCACGTTAATGCGACTTTTCCCTTATGGAAATCGGCTCAGTGCGGCGCTATATTTTTCGAATGGCTTTCTCTCACCACTCTGCCTTTGTTTCTAAAGTATCGCGGCGCGAGACCCCAACGACGCGTATCGGTCGCGAGCGGGTACCCCCGAGAGAGACGTGACGAGTCCGACGGCGCTGTGGCGGACCGCTCCCCGGCGAGGCGGACGCTCCGAGAGACGGCGCGCTCCGAGCAAAGCGAACGCGCTCCCGGCGGCCCCGAGAACGTGCAATATCTTTTTAACTGCTAGACCGCTGTCTCAGTGTATAATGGAACACCGGAAACCGGACGAGCGACTGCGGTCGCGCGTCGAGAGGAGGGCCGAGACGTGAGCGAACACGCAGCCCCGACGACCGGTCTCCCCGAGTCGCTGACGCCCGAAAGCGGACTCGAAGCGCTGCGGTCCGGCGACCGGTTGGACGGCCCCGTGGAGGCGCTCGACGGCCACGACTGCAACGACCACTTCGCGCAGATTTACGAGACGGACGAGGAGCGGTTCTCCACCGCCGTCCCGTTCGTGCGCAGCGGACTCGACCGGGACGAACGCGTCATGTACGTCCTCGACGACGGTAACGAGGACGAGGTGCGCGCGGCACTTCGCGAGGGAGGTGTCGACGTCGAGGACGCTCTCGGGTCGGGCGGACTATCGTTCCACACCGTTCAGGAGACCTACCTCCGAAACGGCGCGTTCGACCCCGACGAGATGGTCGAGTTCTACGCCGACGTCGTCGCGGCCGCCACCGAGGAGTTCGAGGCGCTCCGCATCGTCGCCGAAACGTCGTGGCTCGAGAGCGACGCCGCGACGGTCGAGCAGTTCATGGAGTACGAGTCGAAGGTCAACGACCTCTTCGCCGAGGAGGACTGCCTCGCACTCTGTCAGTACGACCGCCGCGCGTTCCCGTCGGAAGTCGTTCAGGAGGTCGTTCGAACCCATCCCCATCTCATCTACGACGACACGGCGTGTCACAACGTCTACTACACGCCGCCCGCGGAGTTTCTCAGCGACGACGACCCCGCTCGCGAAGTCGACCGGATGCTCGGCACGCTCACGGAGCGCGCCCGAGCGAAGGCGGAACTGGCCGACCACGACCGGTTCCTGCGCGAACTGTACGAAATCACGGCCAGTCAGGACCGCTCGTTCGAGGAGAAACTCCACGCCCTGTTCGAGTTGGGGTGCGAGCGGTTCGGCCTCGACTTCGGCTTTCTGAATCGAGTCGACCTCGCCGCCGACCGACTGGAGATAGAGTACGCCAGCGGTGACCACGAACACTACGAACGCGGCAGGGAGCTCCCGCTGTCCGAGACGTACTGTCAGGCCGCCGCCGACATCGAGGAGGCCGTGAGCGTCTCGAACCCCGCCGAGAAGGGCTTCGACGACCACGTCGTCTACGAGGAGTTCGGCGTCGACGGGTATCTCGGGACGTACATCCCGGTCGAGGGCGGCACGGACCGGACGCTCGCGTTCGTCCCCGAGGGGTCCCGCGAGGAGTCGTTCTCCGAGCGAGACGAGGCGTACGTCGAACTGATGGGCCAGTGGGTCGGCTACGAACTCGAACGCCGACAGCGCGAACGGTTCGTCCGGGAGTGCTACGAGATTACGTCCGACCCCGCGCTCGATTTCCGGGGGAAACTCCACCGGTTGCTCGACCTCGCCCGCGAGCGGATGGGTCTCGACGCGGCGGGGTTGACCCACCTGCCGGAGTGGGACGGCGCGTTCCGCAACGAGTACGCTCTCGGATACGGCAACGGCGACGAGGTAGTGGACGCGTCCGACGACGTGTGGACCGACCCCGGAGAGGGGTGCTACTGCCGACAGGTCATCGAGGAGGACGAACCGCTCGGGATGGCCGACGTTCGGGGGACCGACTGGGAGGACGACCGAATCCACCGGGAACACGGCCTGTCGTGTTACCTCGGTACGAAGGTCACGAGCGGGTCGACGCCGTACGGGACGCTGTGGGTCGGCAGCACCGAACCCCGCGACCGGGAGTTCTCCGAGACCGAGCGCACCTTCATCGAACTGGTGGGCCAGTGGGTCAGTTACGAGATAGAGCGCCGCGACCACAGCGACGCCCAGCGGGAACTGTACGAGGTCACGTCTGACCCCGACCGCTCGTTCGGCGAGAAACTCGACGCGCTGTTGGAGTTGGGGTGCGAGCAGTTCGGCGTCGAACTCGGCGGGATGGCCGTGGTGGACCCCGAGGCCGACAGCGTCGAGATAGAACGTATCAGCGACGACCGCGGCATCTACGAACCGGGACAGGAGTTCGCGCTGTCCGAGACGTTCTGCGAGGCGGCCATCGAGACAGGCGGGCAGGTCAGCATCGTCGACCCCGCGGCGGCCGGGTACGACGACTGCCGCATCCACAGCGAACACGGGTTCGAGACCTATCTCGGCACCCTGCTGGACGTCGAGGACGCCCAAGACCGGACGTTCTTCTTCCTCTCCGAGGAGTCGCGCGACCGGGAGTTCTCCGAGACCGAGCGAACGTTCCTCGACCTGATGGGCCAGTGGACCGAGTACGAACTCGAACGCCGGGAGTACGAGCGTGCGCTCCGCGAACGCACCGAGCATCTGAGCGCGCTGGTCGAGACCACTCCCGAGTGCATCAAGACCGTCGCCCCCGACGGGACCCTGCTCCAGATGAACTCCGCCGGACTGGAGATGGTGGAGGCCGACTCGACGTCGGACGTGGTCGGCGAGTGCGTCTACGACCTGATAGCGCCCGAAGACCGCGAGGAGTTCCGGAAGTTCAACGAGCGGATATGTGGGGGCGAGCGCGGGAGCATGGAGTTCGACATCGTCGGACTCGACGGAACACGCCGACACATGGAGTCCCACGCGGCGCCGCTCCACCGCCCCGACTCGACGACCGCCCACGTGGCGCTGACCCACGACGTGACCGAGCAGAAGGAGCGCGAGCGCGAACTCCGGCGCAAGGAGCGTCGCTTCGAGGCCATCTTCGAGGACCCGAACATCCTCGTCGGCCTGCTCGACCCCGACGGGACGGTGCTCGACATCAACCAGACCGCGATGGAGTACATCGGCGCCGACCTCGACGACGTGACCGGCGAACCGTTCTGGGAGACGCCGTGGTGGGGGCAGGGCGACGAGGTGCGAAGCGACGTTCGGGAGTGGGTCGAGCGGGCCGCGAACGGCGAGTACGTGGACTTCGAGGCGGACCTCACCCGGCCGGACGGCGAGCGGTACACCCTCAACGGCGTCTTCCGGCCGGTCACGAACGACGACGGCGAGGTGGTGTCGGTCATCGTGTCGGACCGCGACATCACCGAGCGCAAGGAGCGCGAGCGAGCGCTCGAACAGAGCGAACAGCGCTACCGGACGCTGGCCGAGGCGTTCCCGAACGGCATCGTCACCCTGTTCGACGACGACCTCCGGTACACGCTCGCGGCGGGACGAGTCTTGGACGACCTGCCGGTCTCCAGAGACGACATCGAGGGTCGAACGCCCCGCGAGGCGTGGGACGACGACGTGGCCGACGAACTCGAACCCGTCTGCCGGGCCGCCCTCGACGGCGAGCGCAACTCCATCGAGGTCTCGTACGCCGGGCGGGAGTGGCTCATCTACGCGGTCCCGGTACCGGACGAGGACGGGGACGTGTTCGCCGGGATGACGATGGCCCAAGACATCACCGAACGCGAGGAGAACCGGCGAACGCTCGAACGACAGAACGAGCGACTCGAATCGTTCGCCAGCATGCTCGCCCACGAGTTGCGAAATCCCGTCACTATCGGCCAGATATACAGCCAGCAGTTGCCGGCCGAGACCGATTCGGAGGCGGTCGAGTACGTGACCGAAGCGTTCGACCGCATCGAGGACATGATAGACGTGATGCTGGTGTTGACCCGGGGCCGCAAGGCGGTCGGCGACTCCGCACCCATCGACCTCGGGAGCGTGGCGCGAGAGGCGTGGGACGACGTAGACTCCTCCGAGGCCGCGCTCGACGTCGAACTCGACAGGACCATCGAGGCCGACGAGACGTACATCCGACACCTGTTCCGGAACCTCCTCGAGAACGCCGTGGAACACGGCGGACCCGACGTGACGGTCACTGTCGGCGACCTGCCGAGCGCCTCGGACGGCCGGAGCGAGGACGGAGACGGGACGGAACCGACCACCGGCGGCTTCTACGTGGCCGACGACGGACCAGGAATCCCCGACGAGGACCGGGACGCGGTCCTCGACGAGGGGTACACGACGGCCGCCGACAGCGGGGGAACCGGACTCGGACTGGCGTTCGTCCAGAAACTCGCGGAGGTGTACGAGTGGGACCTCGAAGTGACCGAGAGCGAGGACGGCGGCGCGCGCTTCGAGTTCCGGAACGTCGTCTGACCGCGGCGACGCGGAGCGCGACCGAACGCTAGGAAAATTAATTTGTGTTAGTGCAAAGTTAGTAGTTTTATCCGTGCGGACGCCGGAGGGAGAGACGACAATGCAACAGCAGTCGGCACGCCGGACCGCGACGCTGGCGGACTCCCACACCGAGACGACCGAGATTCTGATGCCCGACGACACCAACAATCTCGGCCGGGCGCTGGGCGGGTCGGTCCTCCACTGGATGGACATCTGCGGCGCGATAGCGGCCCGGCGGTTCTCCCGGCGACAGGTCGTCACGGCGTCGATGGACCACGTCGACTTCCTCGCGCCAATCGACCTCGGCGACGTGGTCGTGACCGAGGCCTACGTCTTCGAGACCGGCGAGTCGAGCATGGAGGTCAAGGTGGACGTGTACGCCGAGCGACCCAGTGCCGACGCGCGCCGCGAGACCGCGACTTCGTTCTTCACGTTCGTCGCGTTGGACGACGACGAGGAGGCCGCGAGCGTGCCGGAGTTGCGGTGTCCGACCGACGAGCAGGAGGCGAAACGGGAGCGCGCTCTGCAAGAGCGCGCGAAGCGCCGGGCGGAGTTGGCCGAACGCGAGTGAGCGGCCGGTTCAGTCGGATTCGTGAATCCTCTCGCCGCGGCGGAGTCGGTCCGCGATGGTGTAGGTCTGCTCGGCCGAGCGCCGCGTGGGAACGTGCGCGGAGACGTAGCGCGCGGTAGCTACCAAGTGCGTGTGCGCCCGCTCCGGGTCCTCGGTCAGGTCGAACTGCTGGAAGGCCGCCTCG
Source organism: Halorussus limi (assembly GCF_023238205.1). Classification (NCBI taxonomy): domain Archaea; kingdom Methanobacteriati; phylum Methanobacteriota; class Halobacteria; order Halobacteriales; family Haladaptataceae; genus Halorussus; species Halorussus limi. Next base: position 364,274 of record NZ_CP096660.1, on the reverse strand, counting down.
ACGTTCTGGAGCGTGTGGAAGTCGGCGTCCTCCCGGAGCAGACCCTCGCCCAGGACCCGCTTCAACTCGGCGGGGTCGCCGCCGTCCGCCAGATACGCCGCGACCAGTCGGCCGGCCGAATCGACTTCGCCCTCCTCGTCGAAGAGAGCGAGCAGTTCCTCGCGGAGGTCGTCGGGCGCATCGACCTCGGTCCCGTCGGGAATCGGCGTCGGCGGGGTGTTGAGGAACCGGTCGAGGTAGACGCTCATCGCTCCGGCGACGGCGGCGCGGTAAGCGGCCATCGAGTCGGTCCGCAGGGCGGCCTTCTGGACCGCGTTGGCGTAGGTGTAGGTGTGGTGGACCGTGTCCCAGTCGCCGAACTCGTTGGAGGTGCCGAACCGCGCGACCCGGCGGCCCGCGGCCTGCGCGACGGCACCGGCGAGTCCGTCGGGGGTCGCGCCGTTCTGGACCGCGGCCTTCATCGCGGTCACTATCTCCTCCGGGTCGTCGCTGAGGAGCGTGTCGATGAAGCCCTCGGGCGCGTCCCACTCGGCGTCCGCGCCCTCCGCGGCGAGTTCCGGGAGTTCGTCGTAGGCGTCGAAGACGAGTTCGGCCACGTCGACGGGTTGGCGCCACGATGAGAGTTCCTCCGAGCGCGTGGCCTCGGTGAGTCGGGGAATCACGCTCGGCAGGACTTCGTCGGCGTGGTCCCACCCGACGTGATCCAGCGCCTCGCAGGCCTTGTTCACGAAGTCGAAGGTGTGGCCCGCGTCCATGTAGAGGTGGTCGGTCGCCGCCAGATAGAGGATGTCGGCGACCTCTTCGGGGTCTAACGTGGCGACGGCGGTCTGGAGACACCGCTCGGCGCCGTCCCGGTCCCGTACCTCGATGGTCTCGCGGAACCACGATTCGAGGCGCTCGCGAGAGAGGTCCCGGGCCGAGAACGACGGCTGGTCGAACTTCGGCGGTTCGCCCTCGCAGTCCTCGGCGACCCGGTAGAGGCCGGTGTAGAGCGCCCGCTTCCGGTCTTCGGGTCGGAGCGCGTCCTGCAGGTTCGCCATCGCCGAGAGGATGGTCAGTCCCGAACTCCACCCGTCGTCGCGGTAGCGCGCGCCGAAGGTCAGGCCCTGCCGGAGCGGTTCGGTGTAGGCCACGTCCTCGTCTGCGAGTCCGATGACCGACTTCGCCACGACGAGGCGCAGACTCTCCTCCAGTCCGGTCTGGAGTCGGTCGGTCCAGTGTTCGACCGGCGGTAGGTCGGGGTCCGGGTGCGGGTCCACGTACACCTCGCCGTCCCGGACCTCGGTCGGAAAGCTCTGCACGTCGTCGGCCCACGGGTCGAACGTGTCGCCGCAGGAGAGTTCGAACCGGGCGTGGTGCCAGTGGCAGGTCAGGATGCCGTCGTCCACGGTGCCGTCCGCGAGCGGAAAGCCCATGTGGGGACACCGGTTGTCCACCGCGCGGAACTCGCCCTCGTGGTGGAACAGCGCGATGGCCCGGCCGTCGGCCCGCGCGACCGTTCGACCCTCGTCGCGGAGTTCGTCGGCGTCCGCGACGCGGACGAACGACGCCTCGGTCGTCGGTTCGTCGTCGGACGCTGGTTCTTCGGTCGCCATACCTAGCGACTCGTCACCATCCCTCAAAACGGTTCGCTGAACCCGATTTATGTACCACTTCTTATATTTTCTCTCGCCGCGAAGAGACGCCGCGAGGTGACCCGCGTCCGTCTCGGTGACGGTGAAACGAGGACCGTTGCGAGACCGGAGACTGTGACGGGGCAGGCCGTGACTGGGGCGGGGACCGTGACACTGGCGAGTTCCGCCTCGAAATCGGGGACCGTTCGACGGCGAGACGGGAGAGTGTCGGGGAGAGGCGCGCCGGCGGCCTCAGGCCGCTTCCTTCAGTTCCTCGTACTGTTCTTCGAAGCGCGACTTGCAGGACGAACAGCAGAACTGGTAGAGGTCGCCGTCGATGCGCGCCGACTCGCCCTCGCTGGTGACCGAGTTGCCACACTCGTCGCACTCCAGCGCGAACTCGACGGCGCGGGGGTCGGGATGCCACGCCGAGTCCGCGAGCAGGCGCACGTCGTACTCTCTGATGTCGTCGGTGTCCAACACCTCCGCCAGCAGGGGTTCGACCGCGCCGTCCTGCAGTCGGGCGTGGAAGACGACGTGGCCGTCGGCGGTCACGAAGACGTGTTCGACGCCGTCGATGTCCTCGACGCCGCCCCGGACCGCCGAGACGCGGCCGGGTTCGGCGTGGAGGTCCACGAGGACCGCGACGCCGTCCGAGAGCAGCGACCGGTCGAGGTCCACGGTGAACCGCTCGACGACGCCGAGTTCGCGCAGGCGGTCGATGCGGTCCGAGACGGTCGGCGGCGAGAGATTCACCGCGTCCGCGATTTCCTTGTACGGGCGGCGGGCGTCCGCGACGAGGAGTTGCAGGATTTCGAGGTCGGTTTCGTCTAGTTCTCGCATTATCAAGATACTTGTCAGTCCAGCATAGAAACACTTTTCGTCATCGTTCGATAGCGAGCGGTCGAAACCGGTTCGTGGGAGGCGAGCGGCCGGAGTCGAGGGCGCTCAGTCGTCGGCGGTCGCCGCCCCGGCGTCGGGTCGCGCCGCCTCGATGCGGGCCTGCACGTCCACGGTTCGGCCGGTCTCGGCCGCCTCGTACGCGGCCTCGGTCATCGCGGTGACTCGGAGGCCGAACGACCCCGGCACCGCGGGTTCGGTTCGCTCCTCGACCGCCCGGACGAAGTCCGAGAGTTTTCGCCGGGTCAGCGTCGTGAAGTCACGGTCGCCCGCCACCTCGCCCTCGTAGGTCGCGCCGTCCTCGTGGACCGTGAGGCGTCCGTCCTCGTACCTGACGTGACCCTCGGTGCCCCACAGGACCATCCCCTCGTCGGGTTCGCCGTGGGTTCCGTCGCCGACGACGCCGACGCTGGCCGTGACCGGGCCCTCGTCGCGATGCAACGTGGCCGCCAGCGCCGAGTTCACGTCCACGGCCTCGCCGCGATCGTCGGTGACCGCCGCGACGCTCCGGGGTTCAGCGTCGAGCGTCCAGAGCAGGGCGTCGAGCAGGTGGCTTCCCGAGTCGTAGAGTTGGCCGCCGCCCGAGAGGCCGGGGTCGGTCCGCCACGACCCGCGCTGAATCTCTATCCAGTCCTGCCCGAGATAGGCGTTGGCGGCGTGGATTCGGCCGATTCTGTCCGAGGTGACGACCCGCTTGAGTTCGCGGAACAGCGGGTCGAAGTGGCGCTGGTAGCCGACCTGCAGAATCCTGCCTCGCTCCTCGGCCGCGGCCACGAGCGACGCGGCGTTCTCGATGCCCGTCACCATCGGCTTTTCGAGGAACACGTCCGCGCCCTCCTCGAAGCAGTCCATCGCCTGCTCGTAGTGGAGGGTGTGAGGCGTGACGATGGTGACGGCGTCGAGGTCGTGTTCGGCCAGCAGTCGCTCGTGGCTCTCGTAGGTCGGCGCGTCGTAGGTGTCGGCGAAGGCCTCGCGCGCGCCCTCGGACACGTCCGCGCCGGCGACGACCGTCACGTCGCTCATCTCGTCGTACAGTTCGAGTTCGATGCTCCCGAGACCGCCCAAACCGACGGCCCCAAGTCGAAGTGCCATACCCTCGGCCGCGCATTTCCTCAATGTAAGTCTGTTGGTTGAAGTTTTGCGTCGAAATCGGAGAGGATTGGGCGACCGGCCGGCACGGAAGTCCACCCCTGCGTCGCGTCACTTTCCGACAATACGTTTGTCTCCTTACAGTCGCTCCTACCCCGCCGATGACGTGTTTCTGTTCGCCCAGAATGCCTAACTTCGGCCGGGCACTGGTTCTCACAGGAGACCGATACGATGGGGGAAATTGCCGTTATTCATATGGATTTGATGTCCAAAGGGGGCGGCGAAGCGGTCGCGATGAACGTGTTGGAGGCGCTTCAGGGAGACCACGACCTGACCCTGCTCACGCTGACCGACCCCGACCTCCGAGAACTCAACGACTACTTCGACACGAGCGTCGACGTCGGTAGTCTGACCGTCGAGCGGGCGGGCTATCTCGCGCCGTGGCTGAACGACCGGTTCGGCCTGAAGTACTACGTCCTCCAGAACGCTTTGCTCGGGCGCTACGCCCGGCGGCACAGCGACGAGTACGATTTGCTCGTCAGCACCATCAACGAACTCGGACTCGAATCTAACGCGGTCCAGTACGTCCACTTCCCGTTCGACTGGACGGTGAGTTGCGACGACCGCGAACACATCTTCCACCCGACCGTCGAGGAGGACTCGCTCTACGAGCGACTCGCCACGCGGGTCGCGGGCGTGGACCGCGAGGACATCCGCCAGAACGCCCTGCTCGCCAACTCCGGGTGGACCGCCGACGTGGTCGAAGACGCCTACGGCACCCGGCCCGAGGTCGTCCACCCGCCGATAGACACCCGCGAGTTCGAGGACCTACCGTGGAGCGAACGCGAGGACGGCATCGTCACGGTCGGGCGCATCGAGCGGAGCAAGCGCATCAAGGAGCTGATTCGAATCACCGAGGGCGTCCGCGAGCGCGGCCGCGACCTCCACCTCCACGTCATCGGCCCGACCGTGGACGAGGAGTACCGCGAGGAGGTCGAGGCCCTCGCGTCGGGCCGCGACTACGTCGAACTGGAGGGCGAGGTGCCCCGCGAGGAATTGGTCGAGCGCATCTGCACTCACAAGTACGGCATCCACGGCAAGGAGTACGAGCACTTCGGGATGGCCGTCGCGGAACTCGCCGCCGGCGGGGCGATTCCGTTCGTCCCGAACGAGGGCGGCCAGCACGCCATCGTGGACGACCGCGAGGAACTGCTGTACGGGAGCGTCGCGGACGCGACCGAGAAGATAGCCCGAGTCGCGGCCGACCCCGACCTCCAGCGCGAACTGCGGGAACCGATGGGACCGAGCGCGATTCGCCGCCGGTTCGGCCGCCGGCGGTTCCAGCGACGGATTCGCGAAATCGTCGCCGAGGCGATGGACCGGCCCGCGACCGGCGTTCCGGGGGCCCCGACCGACGCGCCCGCGGAGCGACCGGCGAGCGGAGACTGATTCTCAGACGAGTTCGCGGTATTTCGCTTCCAGCGCGTCGGCCGTCGAGTCCCACGTGTAGTTCCGTCGGGCGTGGTCGCGGCAGGCCCGGCCCGCGTCCGCGCGCTCGGCGGGCGAGAGCGCGGCCCACGTTCGCATGCGCTCGGCCAGCGAGTCGGCGTCGACCGACTCGACGACCATCTCGGTCGGAATCCGGTCGTCGCCGCGCAGGCTCGAGAGGATTTCCGTGGTCCCGCCGACCGGAGTGGCGACGACGGGCGTGCCCGACGCGAGGGCTTCGAGCGTCGCGAGACCGAACCCCTCCAACTCGCGTGTCGGCAGGACGAAGCAGTCGGCCGCGGCGTACGCTCCGGGCAGGTCGTCGTCGGGCACGTAGCCGAGGAACGTCACGCTGTCGGCGATGCCGAGGTCGGCCGCGAGACGCTCCAGTTCCCCCCGGAGCGGACCGTCGCCCGCGACGTAGAGGTGCGGTCCGGCGTCGGCGGGCGCGCCGTCGGACTCGACGACCCGACGGAACGCGCGCAGGAGCATCCCGTGGCCCATCCGCGGCGAGAGGCGACGGACCGTGAGGAAGTCGGTGCCGGACTCGCTCGCCGCGCCGCCGTCCACCATCGCGTCGGGTTCGGTCGGAGGCCGACCGTCGGCCATCGGTCCGTAGACGCCCGCGTCCGGGCGGTAGCGTTCCGTATCGACGCCGCCGGGGACGATTTCGGGGTCGGCGACCGGACCGTGGACCTCGCGCAGCGTCCCGGCCATGAACCGACTCAGCGCGAGGACCTGCTCGCACTCGGCGAGGGTTCGGCGCTCGATTCGCTCGCGGAGCGCGGCGTTGAGTCTGCGACGCGGGGCCGACCGGTCGAACCCGCGACCAGTCCCGTCGGCCTCGTGGCCGGCCCGGATGCGGTACTCGGTCGGCCACGGACTGTGGAACGTGGCGCTCCGGGGCACGTCGTCGGCGACCAGCAGGTCGGCCAGCGGGTCGGTGACGGTGCCCTGAAAACTCAGGAGGTCGGGGTCGGGGAGGGCGTCGAGGTGGTCGCGGACCGCCCGGACGGCGGTCGGGAGTTGGCGGGCGATTGCAGGTGCCGAGCGCTCGGCGACTTCGAGGTCGTAGCGCGCGACCCGGACGCCGCCAATCGTCTCGCGCGACGGCACGTCGCCGCGGCGGCGCGTGAGGACCGACACGTCGTGCCCGCGGTCGGCGAGTCGGGTCGTCGTCTCGTAGACGTATCGACCGGTGCCGCCCGAACCGGGGTCCGGGTAGAAGTCGTGGGCGGCCACGAGGAGGTGCATGGAGGGACGACGGCGGAGACGGACTAATGCGCGACGGCCGAAGCGGGGAGTTCGGCTCGCCAGTAGGATAATTTAACTACTGGGAGGCAGAGGCGTCGGACATGTTGGAATCCCCGAAGCGATTAGCCCTCGAAGCGGTTCCGGTCGCCGTGATACTGCTGTTCTGGAACCTATTAGCGGTCGTCGCTCAGTTACAGAACGCCGGCGGGGCCGTCGGGAGCGCAGGCGTCGTGATGGCCGCGCTCTTCGTCGTGTTGCGCGGCGTCTCGCTCTCGTCGGAGGTTCTTCCCCCGGCGACCGACAGCGTGACGGCTATCCTCTATCAGAACGCCCGCCTCGCGCTCCCCGCCGGAGCGTGGTTCGTCGGCGCGGTAGCGGTGTACGCCCTCGACGGCGCGACGTACGCGTACGGACCGTCGTCCACCGCCTCCGCGCTCGCCAGTTCGCTCACGGGCGCCGGTCTCGGCGTCGTCGGTCTCTACGCCGTCGCCGCCGGGCACCGGGCGCTCCTCGGCGACGCTCCCGCGGGCGGTCGGCCGCCGGTAAACCGCGACGGCGTGGGCAGCGACGGCGACGACGAATCGCCGTCCGACGGCGCCTCGGCGGACGACTGAGCCGTTCCCGATTTCGTAACTTTTCCGTTCGACCAGTCTCGCCAAACGACGCTCTCCGCCAGTTTCGAGAATTACCACGCTCCGCCAGTCCCGCGAATCTGCACGTCCCACAGGACACGCCGCACGCCGAGCGAGCGACGCGAGCGGCGGCGGGGAACGGGCGCAGTCTGCGGTGCGGTTGCGGTCTGATAGGCGTCGGGCGATAGCTAGTCGGGCAATTGGTGCGGTCAGCGTCGCCGCCCGAAGCAATCACAACTGAGCCATATATGCCATTTGAATAAATATCTACAGCAGCTGTAGAAAAATATATATCCACCTCTTCAGATTACAGAGGTTGCTCTGAATCCCGGCGGTACTCGTCCAGCCACGGCGGCGCGGTCCGGTCCTTCGACCACTCGAACAGGTCGCGCTTCTCGTTGGCGTAGTAGAGCCGATACGCCTCCACGTAGTCGTCGGCGTGCCACTCGCCCGTGACCTGCGGCGGGTCGCCCGGTTCGCCCGGCCAGTCGAGGCCCGCGAGGAGGGACTCGTCCAGCGACTCGACGGTGGCCCAACTCCCGTGGGTCTTCTCAGGCGGGTGGTCCCACCGGTAGCGCCACTCCTCGTGAGCGGCCGCGGCGTACGCCCGGAGGTACTCCCAGTTGTCGAGGTGGGCGGCGGCCCACCGCGTGAGCGGGTGGTCGGCGTGCGTGTAGTAGAGGTCTTCGGACTCCGGGTAGCCGTTCAGTTGGACCGCCGTCGTCAGGACCATCGCGTTCTCGAAGACCGAGGAGAGGACGTGCGAGTCCACCAGCCACCGCGCCGTCTGGTCGAGGTCGCGGTCCAGCCAGAAGGCGTTGACCATGAGAGGAGTAGGCGTCCGAACCGCTTAGGCGCGGCGGGTCAGTCCGCGGCGTCCGGGCCCGGACTCGCCCGGTCGGCGAGCGAGGAGGCGCTCCCGGTCGCGTTCCGCCCGTCTTCGGCGTCGAGCGCGTCGACGTTGACGAACAGGAACCCCGCGAAGCCGACCCGAATCAGCACGGAGATGTACTGGTTGAGGACCTGCGCGCCGAACGTCGTGAACGCGCCCGCCAGCGAGAGGAAGGCGAACACGATGAGCATCCCGATGAGGAACAGCAGGAGGTTGCGCGACTTCCAGTGGAGCAGTCGCCGCTCGTCGGGAAGCGCCTGCGCGGTCCGCCAGATGGGACCCACGAACAGGTACGCGATGACGAGGTGACCGCCGATGACGACCGCCGTCGAGGCGAGCGCTATCAGACCGCCCATCGGGGTGCCGAACTGGAACGCCACGACCTGCAGGAACGGGAGCGCAGTGACGACCGCGAGCATCCGGCGCGAGACGCGCGCCAGCATCGCGGTGACGAACCACAGCACCGAGTAGGCGACCGCGTCGTTGACGAACGTCGGGAGGAGGACCGTCTGTCCGCCGACCGAGACGCCGCCGACGCCGGCGGACGCGAGGAAACTGGCCGCCCCGCCGAGACCCACGACGACCAGCAGGAGGTGACAGTACCGCCGGAGGTGAGTCGGAACGTTCCGAAGCCACGCGACCAGCACGACGAGGGTCGCGACGTACGCGCCGCCCGCGACCGCGTAGAGGAGCGACTCGCTAATCATCGTCACCACCCGCGAGCGCGCCGGGACCGGCGCGGAGTGACTCGTCGGTCGACTGGCCGGAACCGTCGTCCGGTCCGCCGTCGTAGTCGCCGCCCGTACCGCCGTCCGAGTTGTCGCCCACACCGCCGACGTCGGCGTCCCGCGTCTCGAACGCGGTCAGCATCGAACGCAGGTCTTCGGTCCGGTCGGCGAGGGCGTCGGCGCGTTCGCGCACGTCGCCCATGGTCTCGACCGTCTCGTCGGCCGTCGCCGCGAGTTCGTGCGAGCGGTCGGCGACATCGGTGGCGGCCTCGCGGACGGTCTCGACCGCCGCGGCGACCTCCTCGGTCGCGGCCGCGCCGTCGTCGGTCGCGCGGCTTATCTCCACCATGGCGTCGTCCACGTCGACGACCGTGTCGGTCAACTCCTGTAGCGTGTCGCCGGTCGCGGTCACGGTGTCGACGCTCGTGTCGATTCGCGTTCTGGTGGCGGCCATCTCCTCGGTGACGTCGGTGACGTCGCCGCGAGCGCCGTCGACTATCCCCTCGATTTCGTCGATGGCCTCCTGGGTCTCGGTCGCGAGTTGCTTGACCTCGTCGGCGACGACGGCGAACCCGTCGCCGTCGGCGTCCGCGTGGGCGGCCTCGATGTTGGCGTTCAGTGCGAGCATGTTCGTCTGTTCGGCGATGTCGTCGATGAGGTCGGTCGTCGATTCGACCTCGTTCATGCGGTCGTCGAGTTCGTCGACCAAGCGGCCGAGTCCCGCGACGGCGTCCTCGATTCCCTCGATGGCCTCGACCGCCTCGGTCGCGCGCTCCGCGCCCGCCTCGCCGACCTCGGCCGCGTCGCTGGCCCGACCCGCAACCTCGTCGGTGGTCGAAGCGACCTCCTCGATGGTCGCCGAGAGGTCGTTGGCCTCCTCGGCCGCGCTCTGGAGTTGGTCGGTCTGGTCGGTGATGGCGTCGGCCAGCGAGCGGATGTCGCCCGCGAGCGCCTCGTGAGACGCCTCGACCTCGGCCGCGTCGTCCGCGACGGCGTTGCTGGCGCGTTCGACCTCGGCGGCGAAGTCTAGTATCTCCTCGACGGTCCCCGACAGCGACTCGGCCATCTCGTCGTACGCGTCGCCGATGCGTTCGATGGCCTCGATGTCGCCGCCCGTGTCGAGTTCGTGCGTGAAGTCGCCGTCCGCGGCCGACGACATCGCGTCGCCGATTTCCGATGCACGTTCGAGGAGGCGGTCGTTTCGCTCCTCGGCCTCGCGCTTGGCGCGCTCGGCCTCCTCCTTCGCGCGTTCGGCCCGCTTCCGGGCGCTCTCGGCGTCCTCTCTGGCGGCCTCCGACTCCTCGAACGCCTCGTCGAGCGACCGCCGCATGGTGTCGAACGACGACGCCAGTTGCCCGAACTCGTCGCTGCGGTCGCTCTCGGGCGACACGTCGAGGTCACCCTCCTCGATGGCCTCGGCGGCGTCGGTCAGGGTGCGGAGTTCCACGCCGACGCTGCCGCCGAGAACGATGCCGAGCAGTCCGACGTGAAGCGCGAGGACGAACAGCGTTCCGGCGACCGCTCGGACCCCCTCGCCGCCGCGCGCCGCGTCAAGCGCGAACAGGACGCCGAACGCCATCGTGGCGACGAGCGTAACGAACAGCGCCGCGCCGATGCGACGACTGTACTTTCTGGAAATCCACTCGCGAGGCGAACGTATCGTCATTACGACCCGTCTTTTGAGTTACCAAGTTTATATCTTTGGACGCCAGTATCAGTAAGAATAATCGCTCCGTCGAGGGCTAAGAGTGCCACACGGGGCACTTTCTCCGTTAATTCCCAGCCTTTCGTTCGTAAACCACATCCCCGACGAAGTTCGTGTATCGTAATTTATGAGTTCGCCCGAGTGCGAGAGTGCAGATAGGAGATAGTGTGAGCAGGATAGAGAGAGCGAGAGCGAATGCGAGAGGGCACCGCCGCGACTCCGCACCCATCGGTCGGACTGCATCGCACTCGGCGGGCGTCGTTCGTCACCGATTCGTCTTCCCGGGACCCCCGAGTAGCGGGACGTATCCTCGGAATCTCGGCGAAGACGGCGAACAGCGTTTTACCCTTCGCTCTCGTGCGTGTGTAGCAGACATGGCGGAGTACGACTTCGACGGCAAGGTAGCGTTCGTCACCGGTGCGGCGCGCGGACAGGGACGGTCGCACGCGCTCCACTACGCCGAAAACGGGGCCGACGTGGTGTGTGCCGACATCTGCGAGACGACCGACGAGTCGACCTACGAACTCGGCGACGAGACCGAACTCGACGAGACCGTTCGAGAGGTCGAGGAGCGAGGTCAGCGCGCGCTCGGCGTCCAGATGGACGTGTCCGACGAGGCCGAGGTCGAGGCGGGCGTCGAACACGCCGTCTCGGAGTTCGGGCGCATCGACTTCCTCGCCAACAACGCCGGGGTCGCGCCCGTCTCGGGCCTGATGGAGTTGGACGAGGAGACGTGGGACCACGCGCTCGACGTGAACCTCAAGGGGATGTGGCTCTGCGCGAAGCACGTCGGCGCGCACATGATAGACCGCGGCGAGGGCGGGCGCATCGTCAACACCTCCTCGACCGCCGGGATGGTCGCCTCGCCGGGACTGGGCCACTACACCGCGGCCAAGCACGGGGTGCTGGGACTGACCAAGACGCTGGCGATGGAGTTGGCCCAGTACGACATCACGGTCAACGCGGTCTGTCCCTCGGCGGTCGACACCCCGATGACCGGCGGTATCGTGGAGTCCATCGGCGAGGAGATGGCCGAAGTCGCCGAGCAGTCCGGGCCGGACAACGTGCTGGGCGAAATCGTCCAACCGGAGGACGTGAGCGCGGCGTTCATGTGGCTGTCGAGCGACGACGCCCGGTTCGTCACCGGCATCGGACTCCCGGTGGCCGCGGGAGCGACCGCGATTTGACCGACGCGACACGCTTCGGGAGACCACACTCGTGAACTGGAACCAGTTTCTCGACCGCGACCGGAATCGCATCGCGTGGTGGCTCTATCTGCTCGCGCTGGCGGTCGGCGTCGTCTACGTCGGCTACTCGTTCGTCGGGATGTTCGTGCTGGGCGTGTTCCTCTACTACGCCTCGCGGCCCATCTGCGACCGCGTGAGCGACTACGTCGACAACGACGGTCTCGCGGCGGGACTGACGCTCGCGGGCATCGTGACGCCGATACTGCTCGTCGTGGGCTACGTCCTCTTGGCCGGACTTCGCGACGTCGCCTCGCTGTCTGGAATGCCGGGGAGCGGCCTGCTCGCGCCGCTCCTGAACGTGAACCAACTCACGGCGAACCAGCAGAGCCTCGTCCAAACGCTCCTCGAAAACCCCTCGAAGGTGGGGTCGCTGAGTGCCCAGCGAATCCGACAGGTGGTGCAGGCCGCGATGACCGCGCTCGGTGCGGTCCTCGGAGCCCTCGTCCTCCTGTCGCTGTCCTTCGGGTTCGCGTTCTTCCTCCTGCGGGACGACGACCGCATCGCGGCGTGGTTCCGCGACGAGGTGGCCTCGCCGGGGTCGGCCGCCCACGCCTACGCCTACGCGGTGGACGACGAACTGGAGACCGTCTTCTTCGGGAACGTCCTGTTCGTGTTCACGATGGCGATTCTCGCGGCGCTCGTCTACTACGGCTTCAACTTCCTCGCGCCTCCGGCGCTGACCATCCCGTTCGCCATCCTGCTGGCCCTCCTGACGGGCGTCGCCAGCCTCGTCCCGCTCGTCGTCGGCAAAATCGTCTACGTGCCTCTCGTCGGCTACCTCGCGTGGGTCGCGGCCGGAACCGGCGGCGCGGCCATGATATACCCCATCGGCCTGCTGGTGGTGTCGTTCCTCGTCCTCGACATCCTGCCGCAGACGTTCCTCCAGCCCTACATCTCGGGCAACGAGATTCACATGGGCGTCATGATGTTCGCGTACATCCTCGGCCCGATGCTGTTCGGGTGGTACGGCTTCTTCCTGCTCCCGCTGTTCTTCGTGCTGGTGATTCAGGCGGTTCGAATCGTCGTGACCGACCTGATTCACGGCGACGACCTGACGCCGGACGTGGACGCCGCGCCCTCGCTCGGCGCGCGGGACCTCGGGGACCTCGGCGACGAGGACGAGGAAGACGACGAGGCGGCCTCGGCGTAGTCGTCGGCCCAGCCGGCCGACGTTACTCTCGGACGAACACCGGCGTTCCCGGGTTTCCGGCGTCTCGGTAGCCGAGCGACCGGAGCGCGTACACGAGGTCGGCCAGCGCGTAGTCCTGCCGGGCGGTGGCGGGCGCGCCGTCGTCGGTGTAGTCGGCGGTGTGCGCTCGGAGCGCGTTCAAGTCCACGACGCGAGGGCGGTCGTCGCTCGCGTCTACGGACGCGAGCGAACGCGGTTCTGTCCGTGAGGGCGAACGCGCTTCTGCCCGAGAACGAGTCTGCGAGGGCGCGTCCGCGCTCGTGGAGTCGTCCGCGAGCGCGGCCCGCACCGGCGCGTCGGTCGAGTCGAGGTCGTACCGCTCTCGCTTTCGCTCGACGCGCGCTCGGAGGTCGTCGTGGGTCCGGCGGGCCGACCGGTCGGGGTTCCGGACGCGTTCGACGCGGGCCACGAGTCGGCGGTTCTCCGCGACCGCTTCGTCCCAGTCCTCGACCGCTTCGACCGCCGCGTCCCCGAGTTCGTCCGCGTCGCGGGCGAACCGGTAGTCCTCGGGCACGCAGTCGTAAATCCACGGCTCGTCGCGGACCACGAGGACCTGCCCGCTGGCGGCCTGCTCGAAGGGCGTCCGGGCCATGGTCTCGTATTCGCTGGCGCAGACCGCGAGGTCGCCCCGCGACAGCGCGCGCTCGTAGGTCTCGCGGTCGGCCTCGGGGCGGGCCTCGACCCACTCGGGGGCGGCGTACTCCTCGGGAATCGCCTCCATGCTGGTCAGCAGGGTCTCGATTCCGAACTCGTCGTGGAGGCGCTCGCCGACGGCGAGCAGTCTGTCGGCGCACTTCTTGTCCCAGAGCGACCCCGCGAGGTGGAGATACCGGGGTTCGTCGGCGTACGACTCCTCGAACCCCGAGAAGTCGATGGGACTGCCGGTTTCGAGGGCGTCGTCGACGGCCGATTCTACGACCGCGGGCCGGAGGACCTCGGTGGCGTACTCGCGGAGTCGGTCGGCGTCCGCTCCGGCCTTGAACCAGATGCCGTCCGAGAAGACCGCCGCGGCCATCTCCATGCGACTCTGGAACTCGTCGCGGTGGTCGCAGTAGCGGTACTTGAACGGCACCTGCAGGTCGTGGACGTTGGCGATAACCTCGAAGGGAGCGACGTCGGCCGCCCACCGGTCGGTCTGGCGGCAGAGCCACTTCCGGAGGTCGAACCGGCCGGTCCGGCGCTGGTCCACCACGCAGTCGAGGTACGCCCCGCGGTCGTAGATTTCGCGCTCGATGGCGGCGAGTTCGGCCCAACTGTACCCGCCCTCGGTGAATAGATTGGCGTCCGCGACGGGCGGGTTGTCGTCCGCGGCGGGCGGGTCGGCGTCCGAACCGGCGTCGGCGGAACCGAACGGTTCGGCCCGTATCGCCGTCACCCGCTCGCGGTCGGCCAGAATCGCCTCGTCGGGCACGCTCGGCGGGACCAGCCAGTAGACGTGCATCGCGGGGTCGCGGTCGAGCCACCCCCGGACCCACGTCGCGGCGTCGCCGAGGGTGCCGTTCGCGCTCGGGTCGTCGGGGCGGTAGAGTTCGGGAACGATGAGAACGCGCATCGAGACCACCTGTTCGGTTGCGTAGACGGTGAAAACGGTAGCGAGGAGTTTGAACGTCTCGGCCGTTCCGGAGGGCTATCGGTGGGAACAACAGCTACGAACTGCTCCCTGCGAACAGTAATGCGGTCCCTTTCTGCGGACAGCAATGCGGTCCCTTTCGGCGGAATCGCGTCCGAGCCAATCACCGAACTCGATAGAGGCGTGGTGTAAACTCAGCACTGAGTGTCGGCTATTTCGACGGTCTCGTCCCCGCCGAACCCGATATTGATGTCGATTTCCTCGTCCATCCGTTGCGAGTCGCGGTCCGTACAGTCCATGGTCGCCTCGTGAGTGCGTACCTCGGTCCCATCGAGGAACAGGGAGACGGTGTACGACATCCCGCTCGGGATATTCGAGACGGCGTCGGTCTCCGTATAGACGTATGGGTCTGCACTGCTTGCGCTCGGTAGCTGAAACGTCCGCTCGAAGGTCGTCTGCCCGGCCAGTCGAATTTCGACTGTGGCATCGTAGGCCGCACTCGTGTAGTTACGGAGTCTGAACCCCAGCGTCCCGGTCAACGATACCGACGCACAGCCAGCGAGTCCCGCCAGAGTGGAGAGACCGCCGAGTCCGAGAATCTGTCGGCGCGACCAAGACATGGAATACTGGTTACATTCTAAGTGGGAGCCGAAAGTCCTTCTGATAAGTCCGCGCGAGACTTCGGAGGCATACGTTCCGGTGTTCCTTCCATCGGATTCCGAGTGCCGTCGTCGCGGTTGTCCACGGAATTCGAACTCCTAGCCGGCGATTCCCGATAGACGCGATTCCGAAACCATTAGCCTCCGCCGTCCCAACCCCGGGGTAATGAGCGATTTGCTGGTCCGCGCGGCCCGAGGCGAGCGAACCGAGCGACCGCCGGTGTGGCTGATGCGACAGGCCGGGCGGTACATCCCCGAGTACCGCGATATTCGGGAGGACTACACGTTCAAGGAGGCCATCTCGACCCCCGAGATAGCGGAGCGCATCACCCTCCTGCCGTGGGACCGCTTCGAACCCGACGGACTGGTGATGTTCTCCGACATCCTCACCGTCCTCGAACCGCTCGGACTCGACTACCACATCGAGAGCGGGACCGGACCGGTCATCGAGAACCCCGTGACCCGGCCCTCGGAGGTACCCGACGGACACGCCGACGTGCGCGAAGAACTTGACTACGTCGGCGCGCTCCTCCGGCGACTCCAAGACAGCGTCGGCGACCGGACCTCCATCATCGGATTCGCCGGCGGGCCGTTCACCCTCGCGGCCTACGCCGTCGCCGGACAGCCAGCGGGCAAGAAACAGAAACCCATCCGGCGGTTCCGCGTCGAGTACCCCGAGGCGTTCCGGAGTCTGCTCGAACGCTTCGCCGACGTGGTGGTCGATTACGTCGAGTATCAGGTCGAGGCTGGCGCGGACCTGATTCAACTGTTCGACACCTACGCCGGACTCCTGACGCCCGACGACTACCGGGAGTTCGTCCAACCGCTCCACCGGCGCATCTTCGAGTCGTGCGACGTGCCGACGGTCGTCTTCGCCCGGAACCCCGGCGGCAAGTTGGACCTGCTGGCCGAGTCGGGCGCGGACGTGGTCAGCCTCGACTGGACCGTGGACTTGGCCGACGCCCGCGAGCAGTTGGTCGACGCGCCGGTGCAGGGCAACCTCGACCCCGCCTACCTGCTCGGCGACGAGGCGTTCGTCCGCGAGAAGACCGCGGAGGTCATCGAGAAGGCCGGCCCCGAGGGCCACATTCTGAACCTCGGGCACGGTATCGACCGCGAGACGCCAGTCGAGAACGCGAAGGCGTTCGTGGAGACGGCCAAGGAGTGGGAGTGGGAGTAGGAGCGACCGCTTACTCTCCCGACCCCTCTGCTTCTCGTAGCGCGTGGACCCGGTAGAGCGTCGTGGTCCCGCTCAGTTCGTTGCCGACCGCCACGAGAGGAGCGTCCACCGGACTCGCGGAAGCGGGGACGAAGGTCACGCCCTCCGGCCCGAGGTCACCCACGTCGCGGGGGTCGGCCGGGCCGTTCTCGACCGCTTGGGGGTCCACGTCGAAGTTCCGGTTGTTGACGTACTGGACGAACGCGGGGTCGGCCGGGTCGGTCACGTCGTAGACCACGACGCTGGCGATGCGCTCCAGTCCGACGAAGACGTAGGTCCGGTCGCCGACGTCCCCGACCGCGATACCTTCGGGTTCGGGCCCTTTGACCGTACTCTGGGCGAACGGGACGTTTTCGAGGCCGTCGGCGTTGAAGTACTCGGGATGGTGAATCGCTTCGAGGAGTTCGAAGTCGGCCCCGCTGTCGTAGACGAGCGTCCCGTCGGGCCGCCAGATGGCGAACGACCGGCCGCCGAAGGCGTAAATCTCCTCGTGGCGACCGTCGCCGTCCACGTCGCCGCGCGCCTCCGTCGTCAGGAGATTCCCGAGGTGTTCCGACTTCTGGAGGTCGCCGACGCTCTCGACCCCCGGAATCGCGCCGCAGTCGAAGGCTTCGGGGTCCAAATCGAGGTCTGCGACCGTAGTGACCTCGCTGTAGCCCTCCGAGTCGCGCATCCCGCCCTCGTTGGCGGTGGCGAGGTAGGTCTCGCCGTCCGACTCGAAGGCGACGATGGCGTCGGGTTGGTACATCCCGTAGACGGGCCAGTTGCGGATGCAGAGGCGGTCCACGTCGCTGGCGTCGAGTTCGTTGCCGGTCTCGTCGTGATTCTTGTAGCCGAGCGCGCGAATCCCCTCGACGGTGGCCGATTCGACGTCCACCTCCGCGAGGGCGTTGTTGAGTTGCAGGACGACGTAGGCGGTCTCGCCGTCGTCGGCGACGGTCAGATACTCGGGTTCGAGGTTGGTCGATGCGGTGGGGTTCGGGCCGAAGACGTGGACGCCTCGGTCGCGAAGTTCATCCTCGCGGCCGTCGTAC
This sequence comes from Halorussus limi, assembly GCF_023238205.1. Lineage (NCBI taxonomy): Archaea > Methanobacteriati > Methanobacteriota > Halobacteria > Halobacteriales > Haladaptataceae > Halorussus > Halorussus limi. The sequence continues at coordinate 347,055 of NZ_CP096660.1, read as the reverse complement.
TCGGCGAAATCCGCCTGCTCGACCGAGGCGGCGTCTGCGCCCTCCCGGACGTCCACCACGCTCACCGTCCCCGGCGGGTCGATTTCGTAGTCGTCGCTCGGTTCGCCCGAGTCGGCGGTCAGAACGCGGCTTCCGTCGGGCGTGAACTTCACCGCGTCGGGAGTCGCGCCGACCTCGGCGCTCCCGACGTTCGAGCGGTCCGCGGCGTCGTAGAAGAGGACCCGGCCGTTCGCGTCGGCGGCCTCCGCGACCGCAGAGACGGCCAGCACGGTGGTTTCTCGGTCGCCGACCGGAACCTCGTCTTTCAACGCGACGTTGGTCACCTCGGCCACGTCGGGCCACGCTTCGGCGACCGAAATCCGGTCCACGCGTTCGGGGTCGGCGGGGTCCGTCGCGTCCAGCACGTCCACGCCGGGGACCTCGGCGTTCACGACGAACAGGTAGTCCGAGTCGGCGCTGGTGGCGACGATTTCGGCCGCGTCCTCGGCGAACTGCCCGGACTCGTATCGGCCGACCTGTTCGAGGACGATACCGCTCTTCCCGCCGGTTCCCGCCGGAAACGGTGTGGTCACAGAGGTGCTAAGGGAACGTCCGTGTAGAAGGTTCTCGCCGAAGCGGATTACGCGCGTCAGGTCAGCGCGGCGGCGAGGTCGTCGGCCACGCTCTCGGCCTCTCGAATCCGACTCGGGACGCCCATCCGCGCGGTGTAGTTGGTCGCCAGTCGGACGCCCTCGGGTAGTTCGACGCGCTCTACTGCGTCCCACGAGTCGTCGTAAGCCGGGAATCCCCGGCGGAGGACGTTCACGGTTACGACCTCCGCCTCGGCACCCGTGACCGCCTCGAACTCCGAGGCCGCAATCTCGCCCATCCGGTCCTCGCTCTCGTCCAGTATCGCGGGGTCGTGCATCCCGCCGAGGAAGGCCGTGACCACCCCGCGGTCGAACATGCTCGCGTTCCACGAGACGCCGAGGGTCCGGAGGTCGGCGTCGAAGCCGACCTGATAGCCGAGCGCCGGTTCGACGCCCGCCGCGTCGAGGTCGGTCCGGAGGTAGACCATGGCGAGCGGATTGTAGTGCAACTCGCGGAGCGCGTCGGCCGACTCGGGCGCGAGGTCGACCACGAGGTCGGCCGTGAGGTCCGCGGGCGTCGTCAGGACGACGCGGTCGAACGACTCGGTCCCGTCGGGGGTTTCGAGTTCGTATCCCCGGTCGTCGTCCGCTCGGACCGCGGTCACGGGCGTCTCGAAGCGGACGTTCTCGGCGTGAGCGTCGGCCAGCGCCTCGGGGAGTCGCTGGAGGCCCTCGTCGAACGAGATGGCCGGAGGCGTGTCGCGGCCGCCCATAGTGCGGGCGATAGCGGCCTTGAGGAGGCTTCCGTGACGCGCTTCGAGTTTCACGAGGCCCGAGAGCGCGTGGCCGACCGGCATCTCGGCCGGGTCCGACCCGTAGGTGCCGCCGAAGAGGGGACCGAGCAGGTTCCGGTAGGTCTCGTCGCCGAACTTACGGACGAACATCTCGGCCGCCGTCTCGTCGGGGTCGGCGGGGTCGGTGTACGGTTCCGCGAGGACCCGACGCTTTGCCTCGGCAGACAGGAGGTCGGTCTCGCCGAACCCCTCGACCGAGAAGGGCGCGGGCCGAATCTCGCCGTCGGCGTAGACGCAGACGGGGAGGTCGGGGTCGGCGGTCCGGACCTCGGATTCGAGGCCGAGGTCCCGAATCATGCCCTCGACGTGTTCGGTGCGCCGGACGCGCTGGGGTCCGCGTTCGAGGATGTGACCGTCGACCCGGTCGCTCCGGACGACGCCGCCGGGTTCGGCCGCGGCCTCGAACAGGGTGAACTCCGCGTCGCGGTCGGCGAGGTAGTGGGCCAGCGAGAGGCCGGTGATGCCGGCGCCGACGATGCCGACCGACTCCGGCGAGCGCTCGCCGGTCGTCATATGCGTTCGACGGGAGCGTTCAGGCACATCGCGTCGGGCGAGTCCGAACACTGACACTGGCGGTACTGGTAGTAGCCGGGGTCGAAGTCGCCGACGAACGGTTCCACGAGGTCCCCGAGGACGGACTTGAAGCGGTCGTCGTCGTGGGGGACGGGCACGCGGTAGAAGTCGAGGCCGACTTCCTCGGCCTCTTCGCGGAGTTCGTCGTCGAGTTCCGAGAGGGTCTCGCTCTGTTCGTGCATGAAGCTAATGGGTTCGACTACAATTCGCTCCACGGAGTCGTCGTCGCCCAGTTCCTCGACCACGTCCTCGACCTCGGGTTCGGTCCACGGGATGTCGCGGTTCTCGTGGTTCTGGTAGCCCAGCGAGTAGGAATCGACGCCGAGTTTCCGGCCGACCACGTCGCAGAACTCCTCGACGTAGGTGTCGTATCGGCTCCCCTCTTCGAGGTAGTGGCGGGGCGTACCGTGGGCGGAGTAGACGAGCTCGGTCGCGGAGTCGCGGAGGTCGAGGCCGTGAGCGTCGGCGAAGCGTCGGACGTTGTCCGCGCGAATCTCGTTGTAGCGCGGGTGGCGGTGCCAGCCGGTAATCTCGGCGACCGGCACGTCCCAGTCGAGGTCGTCGGCCGCCTCGCGGAGTTCCTCGTTGGCCGCGATGGTCGTGGAGGCACCGCAGAGCGGGTAAATGGGCAGGGCGACGAGTCGGTCCACGTCGTCGGCGTGGGCGGCCTCGACGGCGTCGGCGATGAACGGTTCGGTGAACTGCATCCCGAGGTAGGTGTCGGCGTCGTAGCCCCGTTCGGCGAGTTCGTCGGCCAGTGCGTCGGCTTGGGCCTCGGCTTGGGGCTTCAGCGGGGAGCCGCCGATTTCCTCGTACTCCTCGATGAGGCCGGGCGCGCGTCGCTCGGCGAGTTGGCGGGCGCGTTCTCGCTTCTCCTCCTCGGTGTCGGCCTCCTCCAGCGCGGCGTTGTTGAGGAAGATGCGTTCGAGGTAGGCGACGACGTTCTCGCGGGTCGGTTCCGCAGGCTCACCGAAGTTGAGCAACACGACTCCTGTAGACATAATCGGGTCTTAGGACAGTGTAATGTAATAGCTGTCGCTTGCGGGGGAAAGCGCCGTCTCGACGAGCGCAGCGGTCTCCGCGCTGACCTATCACTTTTAACACTCCCCGGTACAACTTCTTCTGCAGACAACCGAATGACACTCACGTCGATCATCGAGGACGTGACGGGAACCGGGCGGACGCTGCGGGTCTACGACCCGACGGACCCGAACGCGGTCGCGGCGCTCGAACGACACTTCGAGGTCCAGAACGTCGCCGTCGAGGAGGCCACGCTCCCCGAAGGTCCGGACGATTTCGTCGTGTTACAGGACGGCGACGAGTTCCTCGCGGCCGCCGACCTCGAAACGCTCCGGCGGGCCGTTACCTTCGAGTCGGGACTGCTCGACGCGACCGACTTCGAGTCGACCCAAGTCCCAGACGTTCTCAGGCACGTCAGCGACACCACCTTCACCGCGTACGGCAAGCAGCGCATGATTCTGGCCTCGCGCGAAATCGAAGAGCAAGCGTATCGCGCGGGCGGCGGCCAACTCCACTCGGGGTTTCAGCGACTGTCGCTGCTGCGCGAGCAGTGGAGGCTCTACGAGCGAATCGCCGACCGCGGCGTGGGCGTTCACGTGTACGGCGTGCCCGACTGGCGACCCCCGGAGACCGAGTGGCTGACCGTCCACGGCCGAGACACCCCCGAGATTCGGAGGGCGTGGTTCGTCGCCTTCGACGCGCCCGAGGGCGGCGACTGCGCGCTCCTCGCCGCGGAGGACGACCCCAACGAGTTCGCCGGGTTCTGGACCTACGACTCGTCGCTGACCGGCGACGTGCTGGGCCACCTTCGAGCGGAGTACGGGAGCGCTCAATAGCCCTCGGGAGCGCTCTGACCGGTTCGTGGGGCCACGTACGGGTCGGAATCGGGTTTCAAGTGCCAGCGGGACGTTCGTCTTCCCATGCCCGCCCACGACCCGGACCCGAAACCCGACGACGCCGCGAACAGCGAGTCCGGCGACGCCGCGCCGAGACCGGACGAGGACGCCGCGGGGCGACCGACCGGCGGACGCGCTTCGGGGACCGACGACGCCATCGACCGCCTGTTCGGGTCGCTCCCGACCGTCCGCGTGTCGCGCCTGCCCGACGGCGAGCGGTAGCGGCGGACGCGTGCGTGTAGTTGGTTCTGTATTTCTTTTGTGTTCATAGATAGTTCCGAGAGATTTCTGTAGTCGCTCTTATGTAGAACTGTGGAAAGCCCCGATAATGAGACAATCAATGGCTGACTCGATAGATTCACCAGCTAGGTTGAGTGACCGAATGATGCCGAAGGTGTGAGCGGCCTGTTCCAAGCCCTGCTTGGACAGGCCGCGGAACTTCCGCAGCCACGGCTGGACGAGCGAAAACAGGCACTCAGCTTGGTTAATATGGACGCCGTCTGGCGAGACGTATCTCTCTTTGTGCACGACTGTTCGGTGATCGTAGTCCATCTCTCGGTAGGCTTGGAGTCCGTCGGTCCAGACCTCTCCCAGCCGCTGGGAGAGGTCTTCAGCCTCCCGAATCACTGGCTCCAAATCACCGCTGAAGTCGATACCGAGTTGACCACGGATCACGCGAAGCGAGTCGCGGCACGCCGCGACGAGCGTCAGCTGATCACCGTGGCGGCCCCGCCAACGTGAGCGGCCAGTTTGGGACGAGCCGCCGCGAGAACGGCTGTTTCGCGGCGGCTCTTGTCCCTTATACCCCGAACAGACTATGCCAGATTCGTCAACTTGCGTCCGTCCATCGATGGTCTGGTCGAGGAGTCCCCAAACGACGGGGAAGCCGCGATGGATCGCGGCTTCCACCTCTCGAATCGCCGTGTGAACGGTTTTGTAGGCCCGACCGAGCAACGGCGCGATCTGGTTGATACTGAGCAACGTATCGGCGTAGAGCGTGAACGCGAGAAGTACCTCGCCGCAGGTGAGGTGCTTCTCGTGAAACGGCGTTCCGTAGGTGTAGACCGGCTTGAAGTTGCAGTTACGACACCAAACGCGGTCGAGATGCGGCCACGTTTGAACAGAGTTGTGCCCGCACCGTGGACAGGATGTATTCTCCCAGAATTCCTTGAGTCGCCGCTCGATGCCCGCATCGAGCGGCTCGGTGTCGATCTCGACGACGCCCAGCTTGATCAACTCTCGAAACATCGCGCCGAACGCCGGCTGAGCAGAAGACATACTCCCAGATTATAGCTGGCTCAGTGTAACTACAGGGTCTTTCCGTAGCTCTACACAAGAGCGTCTGTAGTTATGGTATCCAATCGTGCAGATTGCTCTGAGGCGAACCGAACGGACACGACGCGGAAATCGGCCGGGTACCGAATCAGTCGGACGTTGTATTTTTACCTGTGACCGTCGTTAGGGAGCTAGAATGACAACTAGCTTTAATTAGTTAGGTCGGATCTACGCTGGTTTCCGACCGCGTACTACGGAATCATGAGGGGGACACCGAAGTATCGGACGAACCGAGGCCTGTTCTCGAACCGCTACCTCGACGAGCGACTCCCGGAGACGGACGACTGGACCGCGGCCGACGAGACCGAGGTCCGGGCGGCCTACGAGTCGATTCGCGACCGGTATCGGCGCGAGTCCGACCGTATTGCCGACTACAGCGAACGGGGAGTGCGCGAGAACTTGGTCGGTCCGGTCTTCGAGACGCTGGGGCTGACGACCGCTGTCGAGGGACCCGCCAGCGGCGAGCGACTCGGGCCGGATTACGCCCTGTTCGGGAGCGAGCAGGCCCGCGAGGACGCCGTCGAGCGCCGCCGCGGCGGTCAGTCGTTCCACGCGAACGCGCTCGCTGTCGCCGACGTGGAGCGGTGGGACCGGTCGCTCGACGGAAGCACCGACCGCGAGCGCACCGACCCGAGTTATCGGATTCACGTCTCCCTCGACGCGACGGGACTCGACCGGGGCGTCCTCACGAACGGCCGGAAGTGGCGACTCTACTACCGGCCGACCGGCTATCAGCCCGACTCGTACTACGAGATAGACTTGCCGGCCCTGCTGGAGACCGGCGACGGCGAGGCGTTCAAGTACTTCTACCTGTTCTTCCGGCGCGAGGCGTTTCTCGGCGGGGGCCGGGATGCGGACAGCGGGCGGAGCGAGCGAGGAGAGCGAAGCGGAGACGACCACCGACGAGCGAGCGACGCCGGTAGCGAGGCGACGCCCGCGAACCGTATCGCCGGGGACCGCCCGTTCGTGGAGCGGGTCTACCGCGAGAGCAACGCCTTCGCCGAGGAACTGAGCGAGGACCTCGGAGAGAACGTCCGCGAGGCGCTGGAACTGCTCGCGCAGGGGTTCGTGGCGGACGCTGACGACGTACCTGCGGACGACCTCGACACCGTCTACGAGGCGTCGCTGACCTACCTCTACCGCCTCGTCTTCGTGCTGTACGCCGAGAGCGACGGCCGTGACCTGCTCGACACCGACGACGAGAGGTACCGCGCTCGCTACAGCCTCAGCGCGCTCAAGCGTCGCGTCGCCGCCGAACTCGACAGTCCGGACCCCGCCTATCGGCCGCAGCAGACGACCCTCTGGGACCGACTCGACGACCTGTTCGCGCTCGTGGACCGCGGGAGCGAGTCGCCGGGCGTCCCGGACGACGACCTCTACGTACCGGCGTGCGACGGTGGCCTGTTCGAGTCGGACCCCGACGCGGGCGAAGTGGCCGCGTTCCTCGATTCACGTGCGGTCGGCGACACCTACCTCGCCCGAGTCGTGGACCTGCTAGCCCGTCGCGAGAGTCCGCGCGGGGACGGCCGGGCGTTCGTGGACTACTCGTCGCTCGGCGTGCGCCACCTCGGCAGCATCTACGAGGGCCTGCTGGAGTACGACCTCGCCGTCGCCGACCGGCCGCTCGCGGCGGTTCGGGAGGGCGGCGAGCAGGAGTGGGTCCCCGCCGAGGACGCCCCCGCGGAGGCCGCCGTCGAACGCGTCGAACCCGGCGACGTCTACCTGACGACCGGGACCGGCGAGCGGAAGACCACGGGGTCGTACTACACCCCCGAGTTCGTCGTGGAGTACGCGGTCGAGAGCGCGCTCGAACCCCTGCTGGACGAGATTCGGAGCGACCTGAACCCGGAGGGCCCCGACTACGCCGACGAGTTCGCCGAGCGCGTCTTCGACCTCTCGGTGCTGGACCCCGCGATGGGGAGCGGCCACTTCCTCGTCGAGACGGTCGAGTACCTCGCGAAGGCAATCTCGGAGGCCCACCGGACGCAGACGCGTAACGCGATGGCCGAGCGCCCGGAGGAGACCGGAAGCGACGACGACGCGGCCGAACCGGGCGACCCGCCCGACGTCGACCGAGTGCGGAGGCGGGTCGCCCGGCGGTGCATCTACGGCGTGGACAGCGACGGCACGGCGGTCGAGTTGGCGAAGATGTCGCTGTGGCTCCGGACGCTGACCGACGGGAGGCCGCCGGCGTTCCTCGACCATCGCCTCGAACGCGGCGACGCGCTGGCCGGGACCGACGCGGCCGAAGTCGAGGCGATGGCCCGCGAGACGGCCGCGGGCGCGGACGGCGTGGGCGACCTGTCGGCCGCCCGCCGGGAGTTCGTCGCCGGCGAGAGCGAGAGTCTCGCGGACGTGAAGGAGACCGAGCGCCGGTACGACGAGATTCGGCGAGACGACCGACGGCGGCGACTCGCCGCGACGGCGAACGTCCGCACCGCCGAGCGGTTCGGTCTCGACGTTCCCGACGACGCTCGCGAGCGCGTCGGCCGGGCGCTCTCCGACTCCGAGCGGTGGGCCGACCTCGCCGACCGGTCGTGGTTCGCCGACGCCCAGCGAATCGCCGACGAGCGCGACTTCTTCCACTGGGGTCTCGCCTTCCCCGAGGCGTTCTACGACGACGAGGGGTCGCCGCTGGCAGAGGACGAGGCCGGGTTCGACGCCGTGGTCGGCAACCCGCCCTACGTCAGGAGTCGGAAGCTGCCCGACGGCCCGAAGGAGTACTACCGCGCGGAGTACGACACCGCGCGGGGCGCCTACGACCTCTACGTCCCCTTCGCGGAACGCGCGGCCGACCTCGGCCGCCGGGTCTCGCTGGTCGTCCCGAACAAGTGGACCACGACCGACTACGGGCGGGCGCTCCGGGACCGCCTGCTCGACCGCGACGGACTCCGGGAGGTCCTCGACGCCTCGGCCCTCGACGTGTTCCCGGACGCCGACGTCTATCCGGTGGTCGTGACCTACGGCGACGCGCCGACCTCGGGCGACGGCGACGCGACGGCCCCGGACGAGGAAGACGACGAAATCCTCGTCCGTCGGCCGGACGGGGACCGGGGACTCGCGGCCGCCGAGACCACCGCGGTCCCCCGGTCGCTCGTGGACCGGCTCGGCGGCCGGGTGATTCCCCTCGGCGTGTCCCCCGACTTCGCCGACCTCGCGGCCGACGCGCTGGCGGAGTGCGACCGCCTCGGCGACCACGCGACGATGACCGAGGGCGTCCACACCGGGAACGTCCGCGAGAAACTGCTGGTCGAGGACGACGGCGGAGAGCGCCGCGACTCCCGCCCGAAAGTCGTGGACGGGAAATCGGTCGACCGATACCGCCTCGACTGGGACGGGTCGCGGATTCGCTACGACGAGTCGCTGGTCGGACCCGGCGAGTACGCCGACCTGCGGCGCCCGGACGTCTTCGAGGGCGAGAAACTCCTCGTCCGGGACATCAGCGACCGGCCCGCGGCGGTCCACGACGAGTCGGGGTTCTACGCGCTCAACACCCTCTACGTCGTCCGGTCACGCGAGGAGTCGGACCGCTCGCTGCGCTACCTGCTCGGGGTCTTCAACTCCGAGTTGGTGGCGACCTACTACCGGCAGGTGTACGGCGGCACCCGCGTCAGCGGCGACTACCTCCGGTTCAAGCCGATGTTCGCCGAGCGGATTCCGGTGCCCGACCCCGAGGACGCGCCGGTCGGCGCCGACGACGTGTCCGAAGTCCTCGCGGAGCGCGGGGTCGAAGGCGAACTCGGAGACCCGACTCCGGGCCCCGAGTCCGCGATAGCGACCCTGACGGAGCGCGTCCGCGCGGCCCGCGACCGGCGGACCGCGCTCGACTGCGACGTGCTGGACTACCTCGGTCAGCGAGCGAAGTCGGCGGCCGGGCCGACCCTCGGCGAGCGGTGCGTCCCCGCTCGCGGCGTCGGCGACTCGGTCCTCGCCGAGACGAGCGCCGACCGGGAGAACCTTCGGTTCGGCGAAGTTCGGGTCCGAGAGGAGGAGACCGGTGCGCTCGCGCTGTCGGCGACGGCGCGTTACAAGCCCTCGGACGGTGCGGGCGCGGACCGCGAGAGCGGACGCAAAACCGACCGCGAGACCGATTGCTGGGGGTACGCCGAGACCGACTCCGTGACCGCGATGCGGATACCGAACCCCGACCCGACCGAGCGTACGCTGGTCGAGGCGTTCGTCCCGGCCGCGGCCGAACGCGGCGCGGGGTTCGCGGGGTTCCGCGAGCACGCCACCGCGACCAACTCCCTGCTCGACCGCCTGCGGGCGCTGACGCTGCCCGACTCCGAGCGAGTCGCCGACGACGTGGCGCGCTACCGGGAGACCCGGGCGCAGGCCGACGAACTCGACGACCGAATCGCGGCGCTGGAAGGGACCATCGACGGAATCGTCGCTCGGCTGTACGGAATCGGCGCAGGACGGTGGACCGAGCGGTAGCGCGGGTCGGCGGAGAACCCCCGAATCGGCGTCGACGGGCGGGTCCTCAGTTCGTCGCTTCCTCGGGCACGTACGGGTCGAACACGTCGGCCCGCAGACTCTCGTGGACGTGTTCGAGCAGGTCTCGCAGGTTCTCGGCGTCCTCGCGGTTGTACTTCACGAGTCGGTCGAGCGCGGCGTCGTCCTCGTCGCGGTCGTAGCGGTGCCAGAGTCGGACCGCCTCGCGGCCGTCCACGTCGTCGTCCGAGCGGTCGATGCCGACCTCCTTCTCGACGCTCTTCAGACCGCCCGAGAGACCGATTTGCTTGCACGTGTACATCAAATCGAGGTGGGGCGTGGTCACGTCGAGGTCGAAACTGTCCTCCAAGAACGGCTGGTCGAATCGCTTGCCGTTGAACGAGACTAGCATGCTCGACTCGGCGAACTCCTCGCGGAGCGCCGCCGCGGTGAGGTCCTCGCCCTGCACGTACGTCCGGGTGTCGCCACCGCGGTGGAGGCTGACCGTGGTCACGTCGTGGCGCGCGCTGTCGAGTCCGGTGGTCTCGATGTCGAAGAAGCAGACGCCGTCGGCGAAGTTGTCGTAGGCCCGCCAGAGGCTCCCGCTCGGCAGGTTCTCGCCGAAGAAGTCGGCGTCCCCGGCGTCGAGTCGCTCGCGGGCCGCGTCGATGAACTCCCGGACGTTCCGGCCGGTCTTCGGGCCGAGCAGGTCGTCGTCGAAGTCGTCCCAGTGGGTGACGCCCTGCCGCCAGAGTTTGCGCTCGGTCTTCTCGCCCACCCCGCTCGCGGCGATGAACGAGTTCTGGAGTTTCATTAGTGGGTTGGGTTAGCGGCGAGGCTCTTAGTCGTAGGTGGTTCGGGGACGGCGGCGAGTCGAAGCCGTCGCACCGCCGAGCGTTCCCCGGCGCGAGCGCGCTCCGCGACTACCCGTCGACGCGGATGCTGGCGCGACAGATGGGACACGAGTGGCCGTCGCCGCTCGCGTCGAGTTTCGCCTCGCTACCGGTCCAGCCACAGTCGGGACAGAGGTAGGTGTCGTCCTCCATGGACGGCCATTGTCAGGACTGACGGATAAGAATGGGGTTCGTCGAAACGCAGAGAGTGTTCGAGAGCGCGGGAACGGGCGGCAGCGACGGAACGCGGGAGCGGACCGTGAGCGACCGGTGGGCGTTCACCCCAGCAGGTCGCGGTACTCCGGGCGGACCCACGAGTACGACACCGCGTGTAGCCCCTCGCGGACGTTCTCGTTGCGCGCGAGGGTCTCGGCCTCGTCCTGTCGGACGCCTTCTGCGTCGAAGGGCATCACCGACGTGAACGCGCCCTCGTAGTGGTAGACCGCACGCTCGCCGCCCTCCTCCAGTCCGACCAGCGAGTACGCGCCGTTGTCCCGGCGCAACAGGTGGGCGGCCTTCAGGTACACGTCGGTACCTCCTCGCTCGCGGGCGATGGCCGCGCAGAGTCGGTCGAACAGTTCCGTGTTCCCCGCGGGTGCGGCTGAACTGGCCATGTTCGAATGAACGGGAGAGACCACTAAAGCGGTGAGCCAAGCGGAGTGAAACTGAAAGTGGCGACGCGAGCCGCCAAATGTGAGTGTTAATTACCTAGAATGATCGATAGTGTACGAAGCCGTAACTTGATAACTATCGAGAACGAGGTACGAATGCGGACCTGATTGGTAGTCAGTGTCTGGCGTCCCGGGCTGGTATCCCGTCACCACTACCCCCAAACTGGATTTTACCCCGGCGAGACCGACCCACGACCGGGTCGAGCGTACGTCGCGAGTCGGCCGGGCGCATCGATAGCCGAAGCACCCATCCCTCCGCAGATCCAATTCTGGACGTGTTTCCCGACGAAATCGAGACCGAGCGCCTGCGATTCGTGCGTCTCTCGCGAGACACTGTGCCGACCGCGGAACTCTACCAGCACATGCGCACCGGGGCACCGCACATGAGCGAGGTCAGCGAGTACGCGATGTGGGACCCCCACGAGACGCCGAAGGACACCCACGACTTCCTCGTGAGTGTCGAGGAGCGGTGGGACGACCGCGAGCAGGCGACCTACGCCATCTTCGCCCGTGACGACTCCGGCGACGAACTCGTGGGCACGACGAACCTCGACTTCGACTGGGACCGTCGGTCGGCCGAACTCGGCGTCTGGCTCCGCAGGCGGTTCTGGGGCCGGGGGTACTCGGGCGAGCGCGCCGCCGCCCTGCTCGAACTCGCGTTCGACCGACTCGACCTCGAACTCGTCGGCGCGTCCCATCGAACCGACAACGAGCGGTCCCGACGGGCGATAGAGAAGTACGTCGAGCGGTTCGGCGGCCAACACGACGGCGTCCTCCGGGACTTCTTCCCCCGAGACGGCGAGGTCGGGGACCTGCACCGCTACACGATTTCGCGCGAGCAGTACCGCGACGCGACCGCCGACCGCGACTAGCGGCCCGTCGGGCCTGCCAGAAGTCCTACCTGCGTCGCTCCCCCAATTAATCGGTGTGTCTGACGACCACAGTTACACCGACGACGACACGTACGACGAGGGGACTCGCGACGACGCGTACGCCGACGATAACGACGTGGTCGGGCGCGACGAATATGTGGACGATGCGTACGGCACGGACGACGAGTACGGCAACGCGTACGCCGAGAACGACGCGTACGCCGGAGACGAGTACGGCGAGGACGACGACGACGGCACTTGGTTGGACGAGGGGCTAATCGGACTCGTGCTAATCGCGGGCGTCGTCCTGTTCTTCTTCCCCGAACCGTTCACGTCGACGCTCGGCATCGCGCTCATCGGTCTCGGGGTCGTAGCGTGGATAGCCGACGCGCTGATGTAGGACCGGCCGGCGGTCAGTCGCCGGTCTGGGCCGGCGGCGTCCGGTCCGCGGTGGCGCGAAACCGTTCGGGGAGGCGCGACCGCAGGGCCGACGGCAGGGCCGGAACGAGTCGCTCGACCAGCGCCGCGAGGGGTTTCCGGGCCAGCGCGTACCCCGCCGAGACGAGCAGGACCGCGGCGACGAAAGTCCGGGGCGGGCCGGTCCAGACGACGAGGGCGGGCGCGGCGAAGAACCCGGCGACGAGCAGGTCCTCGGGCGCGCCGTCGTAGCGAATCCAGCGCCGGGGCGCGACCCACCGCCCGCGGTAGTGGTCGTAGACCGCCCGGTCGGACTCGGCGCGCCACGGCTTGAGTTCGAGACCGCCGCCGAACACGTCCATCAGCGAATGGGCCGCCGCTCCGGCGAGAAACAGCGCGAGCGCGACCGTCTCGGCGACCGGCGAGACGACCGCGAGCGCGACTGCAGGGAGCGCGGCGACCGCGTAGTAGACCGGGAAGTGGAGGGTCCGGCGGTGGCCCGCGTAGAGGTCGAGGTCGGGGAACACGCTCCCGACGACCCCCGCGACGAACGCGACCGGCGCGAACTCGGGCGCGACGGTCGCCGTCGCGGTCGCGAGGACGACGCCGAACAGCGCGTGAGTGGTCGCCATCATGTGAAGGAGGCGTAAGCCGCGGGGTGATAAAGGCGTATCGCGTTAATTTCTGTCACACGTCGGGGGTGCGACGCCGGAAAGGAAACCGACGGGAGAGCGCGACCACTCCCGTGAGCGACCCCGAGAGGGGTAAGCGACCCCGAAGATGAAAGGCGTGCACTCGTTACTGTCGAGCGAATCATGTCCGACCGCGACCGCTCTACTGCCGACCTCACTCAACCGCTCGACGCCGACGCCACCGTCTACCCCGGCGACCCGGCGGTCGAATCCGCACCCGCGGCGACCCACGACTCCGACGGCTACCGCGTGACGGAGTTACGGTTCGGGAGTCACTCGGGGACCCACGTCGACGCGCCGAGTCACACCGAACCCGACGGAAAGAATCTAGACGCGTTCGGCGTCGAGGAGTTCGTCTTCGACGCGCAACTCGTGGACTGCACTGGACTGGGAGCGCGCGACCCCATCGGCCCGGAGGTGATTCCCGGGCCGAAGAGCGGAGGGGACGCCGAGACCGAGATGCTGGTCCTCCGGACCGGGTGGGACGCCCACTGGGGCACCGACCGGTACTTCGACCACCCGTACCTGACCGCGGAGGCGGCGGCGACCTGTGCCGACCGCGGGTGGCACGTCGGTCTCGACGCGCTGAGTCCCGACCCGTCGCCGAGCGAGACCGGCACGGAGGAGGGGGAGAGTACGAGCGAATCGGTCGGGACCGGAAAATTGACTGGAGCGGAGGAATCGGGCGAAATGGGAGCGTCTGCTGGAACGGAGAAACCGAACGAAACGGAAGAATCAGACGGGACGAGCGAACCGGACGGCGTGCCCGCCCATCGGGAACTGCTCGGGAGCGGACTGTTCGTGGTGGAGAACCTGACCGGACTCGGAGAGGTACCGGACCGATTCGAACTGCTAGCCTACCCGCTCGCGCTGGTGGACGCCGACGGGTCGCCCGTGAGGGCCGTGGCGACGTGGTGACGCCGCGGGTCCGGCCGGGGGTTCAGTGTGTCGACGGGAGAACGTCTTTCACCGGGTAGAGGTCCTCGTGGATACCCTCGGCGTCGCAGTCCTCGTTCGGACATCGATAGTACCACCCGTCGTCGGTGGCCTCCGCGGCCTGAAATCGCTCCCCGCATCGGCCACAGAAGAGCAGGGAGTCGAAGTCGTCCGCGCCGCGGGAAAGGTCTACGTCGTCAGTGCCGGTCTCCCGACTCTCGAGCAGTTGTTCCATATCCGTATTTCACGCGGCATCGTATTAAAGACCCACCGTTTTTCCCCACGTGCGGGAAAGTAACCCGAAAATTTAGCTCCGCGGGGTCGGAATCGAATTCGGCGCGTCGCGGGAGGGCGGCGGCCTCGCGCGGACGTCTGCGGGGTCGCGCTCGGCAGCGTCGCACGTCCGACACCGGGGACGGAGCACGGTCACTGGGCGTGCAGGGCTCGTCACCGGGCGCGCACGTACCACGCGACTCCGAGTGCGAGCAAGACCGCGAGTCCGCCCGCGAAGAAGACCACCCCCGGCGGGAGACCGCCGGTCGACCCCGAGGTAGCCACCGTGGTCGCCGCCTCCTCGGTGACGGTTCGGGTCGCCTCCGTGACGGCCTCGTTCGGAGTCGCGCCCGTCTGGACCTCCTCGACCGTGGTTCGAGTCGCCTCGGCTTTCGTATCGACTCCGTCGGCCGCGGTCCGCGTGGCCTCCGGCCGAGTCGTCGCGGCGTCGAGGGTCACGCTGGGCGCGGTCAGGTTCTCTCCGGCGGTCGTCTCGGCCAGCGACTGCCCGCTCCACTCCCGTTCGACGAGCGAGTCGCCGACCGCGTTCGGTCCGCCGAAGAACCGCTGGACGAGGAGACTCGACAGGCCGAGAACGCCGAGTCCGCCGAGCAGTCGGGAGAGCGCGGATTCGAGTCCGGGCACCTCGTCGTCGCCGCCGGCGAAGACGACGAGCGGTTTCGCGGCGGGCGCGTACACCTTCATCTCGCGGCCCTTCTCGGAGTAGACGGTGTCGGCGACTTCCACGAGGTCGGCGTCGGTCAGTCGTTCGAGGTGATACCGGACGTTCTGGATGGAGGTGTCGGCGGTCTCGGCGAGTTCGGAGGGCGTCGCCGGGTCGTCGTACAGCGCCGCGAGCAGGTCGCGGGCCGTCTCGGACTGGAGGGCCGCGAGCAGGTCGTCGGCGTCGTCGCTGTCCACGCCGACGACTTTGGGTTCGCCCCCGTCTCCGGCGGAGGGGTCGGGACTGGAGGGCAGGAGATCGGCCATATCCGCTTGTTGCGGGGAGTCGGGTTATAATTTTGTCCCTGTCGCGTCGGCAGGATTCGGCGCCGCTAGCGTTCGGACTGCGACGCCGCGCCGGTCGTCTCGGGGGTCGCTCTCGTTTCGTTTACGTTTGCATTTGCGTTTTCGTTTACGCAGAGACTCACTCACCGCTTTCCCTCACTTCCTCTCGATGCGCCACCCGCGGAACTGCGAAATCGCTCCCCGTCTGTCGATGGCGTACGCGCCGAAGGGGAGACCGGGGTCGATGTCGTAGGTGACGCTCGCGGTGTCGTAGTCGCCCTCGACAGACGAGACGGCGTGAACGTCGTCGGCCTGCGGTATCCACCAGACCACGCGGTCGAGTTCTCCGTCGGGGTCGGTCGCGGCGACCTCGAACTCGACGTTCTCGGTCGTCTCGTAAGCCGTCCTGAGGATGCTGGCGTCGGGGTTCTCGCACTCGACTATCGGCGCTCGATGCCCGTCGGACCCGACCTCGACCGTCCACTCGACCGCGTCGATGGGGTCGTCGCCCTCTCTGGACGCCTCGCCCTCGCGGTAGACCTCCGAGCGAACTCGGTGGGTGCCCGCCGACTCGAAGCGGTGAGTGAACGTCGCGCGACTACCGGACCCGAGGTTGTTGTAGAACAGGTCCGGGCCGACCCGCCGCTCGCCGTCCACGTACCACTCGGCCGTGACGTAGTCGCCGGGGTAGTCGCTGACCGCGGTCTCGAACAGCATCCGGGTGTCGGGCCGGACCGCGACGGTCTGTTTCGGACCGCCGCGCGAGACGGTCGGAGAGGACCGAGAGGGCGTCACCTCGCTCCCGTTCAGCGAGACCGTGGCCGGACCCGCGAGCGCGAACGCGGTTATCGGTCCGTCGACGTCAAACTCGTCGGCACCGCCCTCCGGGCCGACGTGGCCGACCGCGCGCGACTCGGCCACCGTATCGCCGTCGTCGCGCTGACGGACCGACCCGCCGGCCGCGAACTCGTAGGCCGCGACGCCGCCGCCGTCGCTCTCGATGCGGAGTCGGTCGGTGCCCGACCCGGCGTCGAAGTCGCCGCTCGCGAGCGACCCGGCCGGGCGCGGGAACGACGAGGGGTTCACCCGCGTGCCGTCTCGCGCGACGGTCGCCGGACCCGCGAGGACGAGACCGGTGATTTCGCCGGAGTACCGGAACGTGTCGGCACCGCGCTCCGGGCCGACGTTACCTGCGGCGCGACTGCCGGAGACCCGGTCGCCGCCGTCTCGCTGTCGGAGGTCGCCGCTGACCGTCACCTCGTAGGCCGCGAACCCGCCGCCGTCGCTCTCGATTCGGAGGGTCTTCGGGAGGTCGGTCGCCGCCGAGACCGGACCGCCGAGCAGCGGTGCGACGCCAGCGGCGACGACGCTCCGTTGGAGGAACTGCCGTCGGGAGTTCTCGCTGTCCATACTCCAGGCAACGAGGAAGAGAATCAAAGTTATATCCGGCTTATTTGTGGTATACGAGGCCTAACCCACAGATTCTCCAGAGTTTGTAGGGTCGGGCGGCCGGTGGTCTGCATCCGAAGGACTCAGTTCGGTAATCCTGGGAAGGTCAGGTAACTTCGAGCCGTTCGACCGCTTCGAGGATGCGCTCGGAGTAGAACTCCGCCTCGTATTCGGAGAGTTCGTTCAGTCGCACGAGACCCGCGACCGTACCGACGAGCGTCTCGGCTCTGTAGAGCGGTTCGTTCGCTTCGAAATCGTCACCGACTTCGGCCACGTCTCGATACCCCTCGTAGAGTTTCGCTCGCACGTTCCAATCGCTACACGGGTCGTGCATCCAGAAGCAGCTGGCCGCCTTCACGAGGTCACGCTGGGCGTGGCCGGAGTACGACCGGTCGAAGTCAAGGACCGCCGCGTCCTCCGTCAATGTCCGCCGTATCCGGTGCGCCAGCCCACCCTCCTCGAATCCGCGAACGTTCGGCCGTCGGTTCTCGAAGCGAATCCATCCCGATTCCTCGAAGGTACGGAACTCGTGTATCTTCGCCAAGTAGCGACCGGCGTTCCGGACGCGATTCAGAGTGATGTCGCGCTCAGCCGTTTGCCCCGGAATCCGTTCGACGAGCAAGTACCGTCTGCCGTCGTCCGACGCCGGACGCTCCGCTACGACGTCCGGAACCGGAATCTCAGAGTCCCGGAGCAGGTCGTAGCAGCGCGCGCCGCGCCGCAGCGAATCGACCCGACTCTCGTCGGCGTCCGACGAAAACTGGAGGACGTAGGTCTCGCCGTCGCAACTGATTCGATAGGTCTCGTGGAGCAGTCCCTCCGCTACCCGTGCCACCTCGTCCGGGACCGCTCCCAGTTCGCGTCTCGCTATCGAGCGGACTTCCTCGGTCATCGGGTAGTTACGTCGGGTTCGGTCCGACGGAACCTCAAGCTGCTGAAATTCGTCCGTAGACCCCGAAGCGGCGTCCCTCGGCTACTACGAACTTATACGTCGGCCTGCGCGAATTTCCGACCCATGACGAATCTGCCGTGGCCACTGGTTCGCGTCGGCCTGACGCTCCTCGTCCTCGGACCGCCGGTCGCTATCTACGTCTATCGTGACCGCGAGCGCCGCGGAAAGTCCCGTCCGCTGGCGTTGGCGCTCGGGTTGGGACTGCTAGGTTTTGCGGGCCTGTTCGTCCACTTCTACCTGCGCGGTGACTTCGCCGGCGCCGGAGAGAGTGAGCGAAACGCCGACTGACAACGCTAGAGCTATCTTTGACAAACGGATAGAATTTTTTAACATCGAGTTAGCCAGTTCTCGGCCCGGTTCCTACCCGTCCTCGGAACAGGGACCCCGCGAATCGCCGTGTTCGAGGTGCGACTCGACGGCCGACTCGCTTCCCACGTGAATCGTGTGTGCGTTGTCCGGGTTGCCCGGCGGCCGGTGACAGACCGCGTACTCACCGCCGCTCTCGCCGCTTTCTTCGTCCTCGCCGTCTCCTCCCCCACTGCCACCATTCTCGCCGTCTCCGTCTCCTCCACCGCCGCCATCCCCGCCGTTTCCGCTCCCGCCCTGCTGGTCGTCACTCCCGGACTCACAGCCACCGGTCGCGATTCGTATCGGTTCCGTCATATCGAGCGAGACGCGCTTCGAGACGCTCGCGGACCCGGAGAGGAACTCCCAGTCGGTGATGCTCCCCTCGTAATGCTTCCCGGAGAGCGCGGCCTCGTCGTTGAACGCCGGGTCGACGGTCACCGCGAAGTCGTCGCCGAGGCCCCGAAACGCACCGCCGTCGGTTCCGCCGCTCCCCCACGTCCAGTCGATTCGGTGTTCGGTGCCGTCGAGACGCCACCGGTCGTAGTTCGAGGACGCTATCTCTCCGTCGGGGTCGCGGTAGAAGTCGTCTCTGACGACCCACTCGCCGCTCGCGGGCAGCCCCGAGATGCGGAACGTCACGCTCCCGCCCTCCGAGGCGTCGAGACTGCCGTGGACGACCACGAGGCTCAGACCCTTCGGACCCCGATAGAGGAAGGCGACGCTCGTCTGCGGTCGCTGGAAGTCGGTCGTCCCCGCCGACCCGTACCGCGCGGTATCTCCCGCGGACGCGCCGTTGACATCGCTGACGTACTTCTCCGGGAGCTGATACTCGTACACCGTCTCGACCGGCAGTTGGCCGCGGAGCGGCCGTATCGGCACGCACTCGTCGCCCTGTACGAGGACGTACTGGCTCTCCGCGCGTTTCGCTGCGGTCGCGTCGGTCCCGACCCCGAACCCACCGGCCGCGAGACTCGCGCCGACGGCAGACAGCACCGCCCGCCGCGTCGGTTTCGATTGCTCTCTTCTCATTTCCGGCTACGAACGCTAGGGAGAGCGCCGTATTTTGTTATCGGGTAGTTACTCCGCGTCCGCGGCGGGACGTGACAGAGTGGCGACGCGGTACGACAGATTAGCGACGTGGAGGACAGAGACGCGACGGGGAACCGACTCAGAACTCGGTGACGACTTCGATGCCGACCGTGCCGTAGTCGCTCATCGCGGCGAGGCGGTCGGGCACGTCGTCGAGTCCGACCTCGTTCGTCACCAGCGCCGCGGGCGAGACCGTGCCGCGGTCGAGCATGCGGAGGAGTTCGCCGTAGCGCGTCGGCGGCATCCCCCGGGAACCGAGGAACGTCACCTCGTTCATCGTCATGGCGTCGGTCGGGAGCGACACCTCGCCGCGCTCCTCGTCGGTCGTCAGGCCGAGTTGGAGGTGCTGGCCCCGCTTCCGGAGGCAGGCGACCGAGTTCCGGCAGGTCTCGGCGACGCCCAGCGCGTCCACCGAGACGTTGGCACCTCCGTCCGTCGCGCTCCGGACGCGCCCGGGCACGTCAGCGACGCGCCCGGCGTTCACGGTCTCGTCCGCGCCGAGTTCGCGGGCCTTCGTCAGTTTCTCGTCGTCCAAATCGACCGCGACGACGTTCGCGCCGAGCGCGTCCGCGACGTGGACCGCCGAGAGGCCGACCCCGCCGCATCCGTGGACCGCGACCCAGTCACCGGGCGTCAGGTCCGCCCGGTGGGCCAGTCCGTGGTACGCGGTAGCGAATCTGCACCCGAGTCCGGCCATCTCGACGGGCGAGACGCCGTCGGGGAGTTCCACGGCGTTGTAATCGGCGTAGGGCACGTGGACTCGCTCGGCGAACGCGCCGGGCGCGTCGGCCTCGAACCCGAGCGCCAGTCCGTCCTCGCAGACGTTGCCCCGGCCGTTCCGACAGTGGTCGCAGTCGCCCCGCCCGAGGTTGAACGGGACCGCGACTCGGTCGCCCTCCCGGAATCGGTCGACCGAGTCGCCGACGGCGACGACCCGTCCGGCGGGTTCGTGGCCCAGGATCTGGCCCTTCGGAACCCGGTCGTCGGCCCACTCGCCGTGGCCCTGCCACGCGTGCCAGTCGCTCCGGCAGATGCCGCAGGCTTCGGTCTCGACGACGAGACCGTGTTCCGCGAGTCGCGGGTCGGATACGTCCTCGATTTCGAGCGGTTCGCCGTACTCCCGTAACACCGCGGCCTTCATGGGTTCGTGTTTCCGCGGGTCGGGGTTAAATCGGTGGGTCGCGGCGACCGTCGCGCGGTTCTCGACCCCGGTCCCGCCGAGAGGTGCTTTCGAAAGGGGCTATTTATACGGACGGCGTACGACGAATAGTTATGGAAACGTCAGGGCCGTCGTCGCCGGACACGTTCGACGATGTATTCGACGTGTTTACGCGAGTTGACGTCCCCGGAACGCCGCTGACGGCGAGCGAAATCGCCGACGAACTCGGCCGCACCCCCGAGACGGTCGCCGACGAACTCGACGAACTGGTCGGCCGGGGTGCGCTCGAAGCCAAGACGGTCGGGACGGGCGAGCGCGTCTGGTGGCGACCGCCCGAGTCCTCGGAGACCGTCGAGGAGAGTTCGGAGGCCGCGCTCGACCAAGCGCAGTTCCGCAACCTCGTCGAGGCGGTCACCGACTACGCGATTTTCGTCCTCGACCGCGAGGGCCGCGTCCAGACGTGGAACGAGGGCGCGAAGCAACTCAAGGGCTACGACGAGGCCGACATCCTCGGCCAACACTTCTCCAACTTCTACACCGACGAGGACCGCGAGGCGGGCGTCCCCCAACGGAACATCGAGAGGGCCGTCGAGAACGGGCGGGTCACCGACGAGGGGTGGCGCGTCCGGAAAGACGGGACCACGTTCTGGGCGAGCGTCACGATTACGGCGATTCGGGACGACGACGGCGAACTCCAAGGGTTCATCAAGGTCACGCGGGACATGACCGATCGCCACGAGTACGAGCAGCGACTCCGAAAGGAGAAAGAGCGGTTCGAGACGCTCGTGCGCGAGGTCAAAGACTACGCCATCTTCCTGCTCGACGCCGACGGTATCGTCCAGACGTGGAACGACGGCGCGAAGCAACTCAAGGGCTACGACGAGGCCGAAATCGTCGGCCAACACTTCTCGGCGTTCTACACCGACGAGGATCGCGAGGCGGGTCGGCCCGAACAGAACCTCAGCGTCGCCGCCGAGCAGGGGCGAGTCGAAGACGAGGGCAAGCGCGTCCGGAAGGACGGGACCACGTTCTGGGCGAACGTCATCATCACGGCGCTCTACGACGACGAAGGAGAGGTCCGCGGGTTCGCGAAGGTCACGCGGGACATGACCGAGCGCCACGAGTACGAGCAGCGACTCCGCGCACAGCGCGACGAGTTGGACGAACTCAACCAGATAAACACTGTCATCCGGGACATCGACCAAGCGCTCGTCACGGCGACCACGCGCGAGGAAATCGAGCAGGCGGTGTGCAATCGGTTGGCGTCCTCGACCACCTACTCGGCCGCGTGGGTCGGCGAGTTCACCGAGGACTACGAGGACATCACGCCCCGAACGTGGGCCGGGGTCGACGACGAGTATCTGGAGACGGTCCGGAACGCGAACACCGACGACGCCAAGGAGACGGAGAAGGGCGTCGGGGCGCTCGCGCTCCGAACCGGGTCGGTCCAACCCGTCCAGCGACTGCAGAGGGACTCGGACGGCGAACCGTGGCGACAGGCGTCGCTCGCCGAAGGCTTCGAGTCGGCGATTTCGGTCCCGCTCCTCTACGACGAGGTCGAGTACGGCGTCCTGACCGTGTACGCCGACCACGAGTCGGCGTTCGACCAGCGCAAAATCGCCGTGCTGAGCGAGTTGGGCGAGACGATAAGCCACGCGATAGCGGCTATCAGGCGCAAGGAACGCGAGCAGACGCTGACCGCGTTGCAGGAATCGACGCGGGAGTTGCTCCGGACCGAGACCCAGACGGAAATCGGCGACATCATCGTCGGGACCCTCACCGACGACATCTCGTTGGCCGACGCGGTCGTGTACGCCTTCGATACCGCCGAGAACGCCCTCGAACCGATAGCGGCGTCGTCCCGGGGCGACGCGGGCGCGGGCCGACCGGTCACTGTCAGCGCGGGTGCGGACTCTCCCATCTGGACGAGTTTCGAACGAGGCGAAACCCAGTTCACCGACTCGGTCGCGCCGTCGGGAGAGAGCGGTACCCACCGGACGATGCTGGTTCCGCTCGGCGAGTACGGCGTCCTCGCCGTCGGTGTGGGTGAGCAGGAGTCGTTCGACGGGAAGATGCGGAACCTCGTCGAACTCGTCGCGGCGACCGCGGAAGCCGCGTTCAAGCGAACCGACCGCGAGCGCCGCCTGCAACACCAGAACGACCGCTTGGACAGTTTCGCGAGCATGCTCGCCCACGAGTTGCGCAACCCCGTCACCATCGGCCAGATATACGGTCGCCAACTGCCGACCGACGAAGCGCCGGAGGCGGTCGACTACGTCACCGAGGCGTTCGACCGCATCGAGGACATGATAGACGTGCTGTTGGTGTTGGCGCGGGGCCGCGAGGCGGTCGACGAGCAGGCCCCGGTCCCGCTGGCGGACGTGGCGCGGGACGCGTGGGAAGAGGTCGAGGCCCCGGACGCGACGCTGGAGGTGACGCTCGACCGGACGATTCAGGCCGACGAGACGTACGTCCGCCACCTGTTCCAGAACCTGTTCGAGAACGCCGTCGAACACGGCGGCAGCGACCTCACCGTCACGGTGGGCGAACTCCCGACCGACTCCGCGGGCGGCGACTCGACGGACGGGTCGGTCGGCGTCTCGTCCGAGCGGAGCGAGGACGAGGCTCGGCAGGGAGCGGAGCGGACTGCCGGCGGGTTCTACGTGGCCGACGACGGCGTCGGAATCCCGGCCGACCAGCGGAACGACATCTTCGAAATCGGCTACACGACCGCGGCCGAGCAGGGAGGTACCGGATTGGGGCTTGCGTTCGTCCGGGAGTTGGCCGAGGTGTACGAGTGGGACGTGTCCGTGACCGAGAGCGAGGCCGGCGGGGCGCAGTTCGAGTTCCGAAACGTCCGCTGAACCGCCGAAGGCGCTCCGAGCCCCGGAACGGACGTTCTCGCGCCAGGCCCACCAGTTCGCCCGCGCCGACTCCACGCACAGAACTAAGGACGGAAACACCGACACGGAGAACATGGAGTACGTCCGACTCGGGTCCACCGGCACGAAAGTCTCGGAACTCTGCTTCGGCACGTGGCGCTTCGCCAAGGAGACCGACGGCACCGTCGAGACCGACCGCTCGACCGCGTTCGACCTGCTCGACGCCGCGTGGGACGCTGGAATCAACTTCCTCGACACCGCGAACGTCTACGGCGACCCCAACGGCACCGCCGAGGAGTGGATCGGCGACTGGCTCTCGGACTACGACCGCGAGGACTTCGTGCTGGCCTCGAAGGTCTACTTCGGCGTCGGCGACGGCCCGAACGACCGGGGCCTCTCGCGCAAGCACATCCGGAACCAGATAGAGGGCACGCTCGAACGCCTCGGCACCGACTACCTCGACGTGTACTACATCCACCGCTGGGACGAGGAGACGCCCGTCGAGGAGACCCTCCGGACGCTGAACGACCTCGTGCGCGAGGGGAAAGTCAACTACCTCGCCGCGAGTTCGATGTCGGCGTGGAAGCTGACTAAGGCGCTCTGGACCAGCGACGTGGAGGGACTCGAACGCTTCGAGGTGACCCAACCCCGGTTCAACGCGGCCTACCGCGACCCGGTGGCGGAGTACCTCGACGTGTGCGCCGACCGCGACCTCGCGGTCTGTCCCTACTCGCCGCTCGAAGGCGGCTTTCTCACCGGCAAGTACGAGCGCGACGGCGACGGTCCGGAGGGGTCGCGCGGCGACCTCTACGACTGGAAGAACCGGTTCGACGAGCGCCAGTGGGACGTGCTGGACGAGGTTCGGAGCGTCGCCGACGAGACCGACGCCACGCCCGCGCAGGTCTCGCTCCGGTGGTTGGCCGACCAGCGCGAGTTCCAATGCATTCCCATCGTCGGCGCGCGGACGCCCGACCAACTGGAGGAGAATCTCGGCGCGACGGACGTGTCGCTGTCGGACGACCAGTTCGAGCGCATCGAGAGCGCCTACGAGTAGTGCCGAGAGCCGCCGCCTCAGGGCGCTTCCAGCGAGTCCACGACGCTCCGGAACGCTCGACCGTCTAACTCTTGGGACGCTCCGGCCCAGACCGCGTAGCGAACGCCGTCTTCCTCCCAGAGCGCTTCCCACGCGCCCCGCTCCTCGGTCAGGGCGGCGCAGTGAACCGTCGTCTCGCGCAGGTCGATTGCCTCCCGGGCCTCGGCCGACTGGTCGGACGCCTCCGGCGGGAGCGACGGCGCGAGCGGACTCCCCGCGTCGGCGGCCGTCAGCCAGAGGTGGTCGCTCGCGTTCGCCCGGTGGCGGAACACCGCCTCCACCGCGTCGGCTTCGGTGAACGCGAGCGCCGAGTCGAGGACGAACCGGTCGCCCGTCGGGAGGAGCGCGGGGACCGGCGAGCGCTCGCGGAGCGCGACCGGCGAGAGGACGAGGCTCTCCTCGTAGGGATGCTCGGGCGCGTAGTCCCACAGACCGTGGGGAACCACCGGCGGCCGGACCTTGTAGCGCGCCCAGTAGTTCAATCGGTGGAACGGGACCCGCCGGACGCGGTTGGCCCCCGCGGGGTCGGCGGGCGTCAGGCCGTCGAGGAGACCGATTAGCTCCTCGTCCGAGAACTCGCCAGCCGTGACCGATAGTTCGATTTGGGTCCGGTCGCGCTGGACGCACGCGCCGCGGTTGTCCTTGTAGTCGGTGCCGAGCCATCCCACCGCGTCGCCGCAGTCGAAGGGCGTCGGCTCGGGGGTGCGCCAGAGCGGCGCGACGCTCGCGGCGGGCGGCGCCCAATCGTAGCAGAACTGCTTGAGTCTGAGTCGGCGGTCCTCGCCCGCGACGACCGTACGGAGGCTACAGGGGTTGCCCTCGCTGTGGGGCGTCTGGTTCGCCGCCTCGACAGACGCGTCGGCCGGGCGGCCCGGCGGTCGCTCGGGGCGGCGCGTGACCGACTCGACCCGACAGTCCTCGGGGAGCCATTCTGGGTCGAAGACGACGAAGTTAACCGCGGCCTGCGCGTCGGCGGGCGTCGTCTCCTCGGGCGGTCCCAGTTCGTCGGCGTCGGTCAGTCGAGCGTCCGGGTCGGCGGTCCGCCAGACGGTCATCGAATCACCCTCGCGGGGGAGGTCTGAGTCGCCATGGGACGACTTCGCCCGACTCCGGAAAAAGTGTTGTCTGAACAGCATTTTTGTTTGAGTTCTTACACTTATCCAGCAGTGAGCGCGAGGGTTAGTTTTCCGACACGTATAAGGAAGAGAGGGCCGGAGTTCGGTTCGTGCGACGACTCGCAAACCGCCGGTGGTCGGTCCGGCGTCTCGCCCACTGGCGAACGTGGACGAACGCCGGGACCGTCGTGTTCTCCGGGTGGCTGTTGGCCGTCATCGCCGAGGTTCAACCGCCGGGAGTGCCGGCGTCGCTGTTCTCGCTCGGCATGCCGATTTCGGTCGGGTTCTTCCTCGTCGGGTTCGCCCTCTTGGCGTGGCGGCAAGCCGCCGAGAGCGAGTAGCGGCGGGACCCGCGCCGAGATTTCCGCCAAAGCCGGAGTTTTATACCTGTCCTGAAAACAGGGCGTCGTGACCGACGACTCAGACGCCTCCGGCGCGCGCCGCGGAACCGTCGGCCTCGTCGCCGGACTCTTCACGCTCTCGGCCGCGGCGGGCGCGTACGAAATCGCGCCCGCCAGCGTCCTTCCGCTCGTCCGGGACTCGCTCGGGGTCGGGCCGACCGCGGGGTCGTGGCTGGTCAGCGTGATGTACCTGACCGCGGTCGTCACCAGCGTCCCGGTCGGGGTCGTCCTCGACCGGGTTCGCGTCCGGCGCGCGGTCGCCGTCGCGGCGCTCGCGCTCTTGGTCGCCGGCGCGTGGGGTTGGGTCGCCGCGACGGCGGGCGCGTACTGGTGGCTGGTCGCCTCCCGAATTCTGGGCGGGTTCTCCTACGTCGTGGTCTGGAACGCGGGCACGAATCTGGTCGGGCAGGCCGTCGGGCCGGACGTCCGCGCGACCGCTGTCGGGGTGTTCACCGCGAGCGCGCCGGTCGGGTTCGCGCTCGGCCAGTTCGGCAGTCCCCTGCTCGCCGACCCCTTCGGGTGGGCCGCCACGCTGCCGGTCTTCGCGGCCATCGCGGTGGTCGGCGTCGCCGTCTTCCTGGTGGCGACGAAGGGACGGCGCATCGGCGTCGAGACCGCGACGCCGTCGCGCGAGGAGGTCGGCGACCTGTTCACCAACGGGGCGGCGTGGACGCTCTACGGCCTGTCCTTTCTGGCGTTCTCGCTGTACCTGTTCCTCAACAGTTGGCTCCCGAGCTATCTGAACGACAGCCTCGGCGTCTCGCTCGCGGTCAGCGGTCTCCTGACCGCGGTGTTCCCCGCCGTCGGCGTCGTCTCGCGGACCAGCGCCGGACTCGTCTCGGACCGACTCTTCGGCGGGCAGCGCCGCCCGGTCGTCCTGCTGGCGTTCGTCGCGGCCGCGCCCGCCGTGGTCGGGTTCGTCGCCGTCTCGGGGGTCGCCGGTGCGGTCGCGCTGGTCGTCGTCGCGGGGTTCGCGGTCCAACTCTCCATCGGCCTGCTCTACACCTACGTCCCGGAGGTGGTCGCGCCCGCGGTCAGGACCACGGCCATCTCGCTGCTGACCAGCGTGGGCCTGCTCGGGGCCTTCGTCGCGCCGATTGCGGGCGGCGCGATAATCGACGCCGCGGGCTACCGACCGGCGTTCTTGGTCGCGGGCGTCGTCGCAGTGCTGGGTGTCGCGCTGGCGTGGTACGCGCCGGACGTGAGATGAGGGTCGGTCGTCGGAAGCTATATTGACTCTGCGAGACGACACCTAGAGTCACACGGGGAGAGTTACCATGCCAGAGAAACCGCACCAGAACTTGGCCATCATCGGCCACGTTGACCACGGGAAATCGACGCTCGTGGGGCGACTGCTCTACGAGACGGGGAGCGTACCGGAGCACATCATCGAACAGCACAAGGAGGAAGCCGAGGAGAAGGGCAAGGGCGGCTTCGAGTTCGCGTACGTGATGGACAACCTCGCCGAGGAGCGCGAGCGCGGCGTCACCATCGACATCGCCCATCAGGAGTTCCAGACCGACGAGTACTACTTCACCATCGTGGACACGCCGGGCCACCGCGACTTCGTCAAGAACATGATTACCGGGGCGAGTCAGGCCGACAACGCGGTGCTGGTCGTCGCGGCCGACGACGGCGTCGCGCCCCAGACTCAAGAACACGTCTTCCTCGCCCGCACCCTCGGCATCAACGAACTCATCGTCGGCGTCAACAAGATGGACCGGGTGGACTACGAGGAGAGTCGCTACCGGGAGGTCGTCACCGAAGTCGAGGACCTGCTGAATCAGGTCCGGTTCGCCACCGAGGACGCCAGTTTCATCCCAATCTCCGCGCTGGAGGGCGACAACGTCGTCGAGCGGAGCGGTAACATGGAGTGGTACGACGGCGAACTCGTTCTGGAGGCGCTCAACGGCCTCGAAGAACCCGAACCGCCCACGGACGCGCCGCTCCGACTCCCGATTCAGGACGTGTACACCATCTCGGGCATCGGGACGGTCCCGGTCGGCCGCGTCGAGACGGGCCTGCTGAACACCGGCGACAACGTCTCCTTCCAGCCCTCCGACGTGGGCGGCGAGGTCAAGACCATCGAGATGCACCACGAGGAGGTCCCGCGGGCCGAACCCGGCGACAACGTCGGGTTCAACGTGCGGGGCATCGGCAAGGACGACATCCACCGCGGCGACGTGTGCGGCCCGGCCGACGACCCGCCGTCGGTCGCCGAGACCTTCACGGCTCAAATCGTCGTGATGCAGCACCCGAGCGTCATCACGGACGGGTACACGCCGGTCTTCCACGCCCACACCGCGCAGGTCGCGTGTACCATCGAGTCCATCGACCAGAAGATAGACGCCTCCTCCGGGGAAGTCGAGGAGGAGAACCCAGACTTCATCCAGAGCGGCGACGCCGCCGTCATCACGGTCCGGCCCCAGAAGCCGCTCTCTATCGAACCCTCCTCGGAGATTCCCGAGTTGGGGAGTTTCGCGGTCCGAGACATGGGCCAGACCATCGCGGCGGGGCGCGTGCTGGAGGTCAACGGGAGCTGAGACGCGGCCCCTCGGAGTCCGCCTCCGACCGGCGAACATCGATTGATTTTAGCGTGCGTGCGGAATCCGTTAGAACATGGGTTTTGGTAGCTACGACGAGTCCGAGCAGAAGGACCAAGAGAGCGATTTCGACGAGGAAGACGCCGTCAACGTCCACGAGAACTCCCACGAAGGGGAGATTTCGTTCGACTCCGACGCCTCGCAGGACGAACTCCTCGACCAGTTGAACGACATCAAGAACAGCGGCGAGGAAGAGTAGCGACCTCCTCGCGAGAGTCGACCCCTCCGCGAGAGTCGACCCCTCCGCGAGAGCCGACCCCTCCGCGAGAGCCGACCCCTCCGCGAGAGTCGACCCCTCCGCGAGAGCCGACCCCTCCGCGAGAGCCGACCCCTCCGCGAGAGCCGACGATTTCCTGCTTTCGGCGGGCGAGCGCGGATTTTTGCGGCGGCGCCAGAGTTCAAGTCGCGTAGCGTCGGGGCCGACCCGCCGTCACTCGGCGACCGCTTCGGCCAGTTTCTCGACGGGATGGGGTGGCTCCGCGTCCCGCGCGTCCCGGTCGCCGAGTTGCGTGCGGCAGGACGCGCCCGGCGCCACGACCGTCTCGCCGTCGCTGTCGTCCACCTGCTCGAACAGGATTTCGCCGATGGCCTCGCTCATCGAGTAGTGTTCGGCCTCGTAGCCGAAGCTCCCGGCCATGCCACAGCATCCCGAGTCGAGGGGGTCCACGTCGTAGCCCGCGCGCCGGAGGACGCCGACCGCGTGGTGGTCCTTCTTGGTCGCCTTCTGGTGGCAGTGGCCGTGGTAGGTCAGCGCCTCGTCGGGCGCGTCGAACGCGGCGTTCTCGTCGAGTCGGAACGCGTCGAGGTACTCGCAGACGCCGTAGGCGTTCCGAGCGACCGTCTCGGCGTCGGCCGCGAGCGGGCCGTCCCCGAGCAGGTCGAGGTAGTCCGACTGGAACATCACCGCGTCGGAGGGTTCGGCGACCACGAGGTCCCAACCGTCCTCGATTCGGGGCGCGAGCTTTCGGACGTTCTCGCTGGCCGTCTCGCGCGCCTCGTCCACGAGGCTCTTCGAGAACGCGGGGCGACCGCTGTCGGTCACGTCGTTCGGGATGCGGACGTGGACGTTCGCGGCTTCGAGCGCCCGGACCGCCGCCTTCCCGACCTCGGGGTGGGCGTAGTTCGTGTACGGGTCGGCGACGAGCATCGCCCTGCGGTCGGCCTCGTCGGCCGGGACCCGGGGACCCCGGTCGGCGTACCAGTCACGGAGCGTCTCGCGGTGGAACTCGGGGAGGCTCCGCTCGCTGGCGATGCCCACGAGTTTCTCCATCGCGGTGCGCGCGCCGGGGAGCTTCGTCGCCCAGTTCGAGAGGGGTGCCAAGGCGCTCCCGACCGAGAGCAGGGTCTCGGTCCGGGCGAACAGCCGACTGCGGAGGCCCGCGCCCTCGCGCTGGTGGTGTTCGTGTTCGACTTCGGCCTTCAGTTTCGCCATGTCGACCCCGCTCGGGCAGTCGTGCTTGCACCCCTTGCACCCGATACAGAGGTCCAGCACCTCGTCGACGAACTCGTCGGTGAACAGTTCGTCCTCCGGCAGGTCCCCGCTCATCGCCTGCCGGAGCATGTTCGCCCGGCCGCGGGTCGAAGTCATCTCCTCGTCGGCCGCCCGGTAGGTCGGACACATCACGCCGCCGGTGGTCTCTTGGTCGCCGCGACAACCGGCACAGCCGTGACAGAGTTCGACCATCCCCTGAAAGCCGTTCTCGTTCTCCCAGTCGAGTTCGGGGTCGAACCCCGCGTCGAAGTCGTACTCGGGGTCGAACCGCAGGTTCTCGGTCATGTCGGCGGCGGCTGCGCGCTCCGGCGCGTCGGGCGGCAACTGCTCGGACTCGACGTAGCCACAGACCTGCCCGGGGTTGAGTAGCCAGTCGGGGTCGAACGCGGTCTTCAACTCGCGGAACGTGCGCCAGAGGTCGTCACCGTAGAGTTTCCGGTTCCACTGGGTCCGAGCGCGACCGTCGCCGTGTTCGCCCGAGACCGACCCGCCGTACTTCACGACGAGGTCGGTCACGGCGTCGGCGATGGACTCCATCGTCTCGACGCCGCCCTCGGTCTTCGTGTTCACCAGCGGTCGGATGTGGAGGACGCCGGGACCGGCGTGGGCGTAGTAACTGGCGAACGTGTCGTGGGCGTCGAGGATGTCGTGGAAGTCGGCGACGAACTCCGGCAGGTTCCCGGCCGGGATGGCGGTGTCCTCGATGAACGAGATGTGTTTGGCGTCCGAGGTTCTCGACAGCAGAATGGGAAGCCCGGACTTGCGCATCTTCCAGAACCGGGCGCGTTCGTCGGCGTCGTGGGCCTCCATCGCCCCCAGCGCGTTTCGGGGCGCGTCGGTGATTCCGGTCGCGCCGTCGCTCGGGTCGGCCTCGGTGGTCGCGTCCGGCACTCGGTCGGCCACGAGGTCCGCGACCTTCCGGCGGCCCGCCGCGTCGTCCTCGGCGTAGAACTCCACGAGGAGGACCGAGTCGGTCCCGTCGGGGAGCATCCCGACCACGTCGGCGAACTCGTCGGTCTCGGCCGCGAGGTCCAACAGCACGTCGTCCATCACCTCGACCGCGGCAGGGTCGTGGTCGAGTATGGGTTCGACGTCCTCCATCGCGTCGAGAACGTCGGCGTAGGTCAGGAGCGCGACCGCCTTCGTCTCGGGCACGGGTTCGAGCGACACCGTCGCCTCGGTGACGACCGCGAGCGTGCCCTCGCTCCCCGCCACCAGTTTGGCGAGGTTGACGGTCCCCTCGCCTGCCTCGCTCCCCTCGCGGGCGTCCTCGACGAGCGCGTCCAGATTGTACCCGGAGACGTTGCGCTTCAGGTCGGGGTACCGCGCCTCGATTTCTTCGCTCTCCTCGTCGAGGATTCGGGCGACTTCGGCGTAGATGCGGGCTTCGAGGTCGCCCTCGGGGTCGCCCCCCTCCCGGAGCGTCTCGACTTCGACCTCGCCGAAGGTCGTCACGGTGCCGTCGGCGAGGACGACCTCGCACTCCTCGACGTAGGCGTCGGTCTTGCCGTACTTCAGCGAGTGCGCGCCGGTCGAGTTGTTGCCGATGGCTCCGCCGAGGACGCTCTTGTCGCCCCACGCGGGGTCGGGCGCGAACTTCAGGTCGCGGGGCGCGAGTTCGGCGTTCAGTTCGCCGAGCGTGATGCCGGGTTGGGCGCGGGCGACCGCCGCGTCGGCGTCGAAGGACACGAGACCGTCCATGTGTCGGGTGAAGTCGAGGACCACCGCCTCGTTGACGGTCTGGCCGGCGAGACTCGTGCCGCCGCCCCGCGGCAGCACCGGAATCTCCTCGTCGGCGCAGTACGCGACGACCGAGGCCACGTCGTCGGTGTCGGTCGGGAAGACGACGCCGATGGGTGTCTTCTCGTAGATGCTGGCGTCGGTCGCGTACAACTGCCGGGTGTAGGTGTCGAACCGGACGTCGCCCTCGACGCGCGCGTCGAGGGCGGCCATCAGGTCGGGGCGCGCCACCTCCTCGTTCCGGTAGTCGTAGTCCCCGCGGTCGGCGGGGTCGGGGGAGTCGTTCGGTCGAATGGCCATACAGGTCCGTTAGCAGGTGGAGCGCATAAATCCGTGGTCGGTCCGCCCCCGCGACCCCGTGGAACGTTTAATGTGGCCGCGTCGCAACGTCGAGTCATGAGCGCAGACGTAGCGGACCAGTTCGAGGATTCGCTTCGGGACCTCGGCGTGACGCAATCGCGGACGACGGCCGCCGAGTTCGACGCCGCAGTCGTCGAGGCCGCGGACGACCCCGCGGTCGGCGTCGAACTCCCGTACGAGGGCGTGTCGCTCGACGAGACCGACGTGAACGCGGACCCGACGCCGGCGGAACTCGACGCCGCGGCGACCGGCGTCACCCCGGCCGCGTTCGCCGTCGCCGACTACGGGTCGGTCGTCCTGCGGCCCGACCCGTCGGGCGTCGAACCGGTGAGCCTCTACCCCGAGCGTCACGTCGCGGTCCTCGCCGCGAGCGACCTCGTGGCGGACATGCCCGCCGCGTTCGACCGACTCGCGGGGGCGGTCGAAGACGGAAAAGACGATGCCGTAATCGCCACGGGTCCGAGCGCGACGGCCGACATGGGCGCACTCGTGACGGGCGCGCACGGCCCGAGAGAAGTCCACGTAATCGTGCTGGAAGACAGATGAGTTCCGAATCACGGAAGGCGAAGGCCGCCGAAATCCGCCGGTTGCTCGCCGAGGAGGGCGCGTCGGTCGCCGAGAACACCCGCGGATTCAACGACGGCCGGTACGAGTCGGTCGCCGGACTCGACGACTACGAGGAGCTGAAAGCCGAGGCGCGGGCCATCAAAGAGGACGCAATCGAGCGCCTGCCGGAACTGATAGCGCAAGTCCGCGAGAGCGTCGAGGCCAACGGCGGCACGGTCTATCTCGCCGACGACGCCGCCGACGCGAACCGATACGTCGCGGAAGTCGTCGAGGACCGGGACGCCGAGACGGTGGTCAAGAGCAAGTCGATGACCACCGAGGAAATCGAGGTCAACGAACACCTCGAAGCGCGGGGCGCGGAGGTCTGGGAGACCGACCTCGGGGAGTTCGTCCTGCAGGTCGCCGACGACGCCCCGAGTCACATCGTCGCGCCCGCCATCCACAAGTCCCGCGAGGGAATCGCCGACCTGTTCGACGCGCACTTCGAGTTGGACGAACCCCTCGAAACCGCCGAGGAACTGACCCGGTTCGCCCGCGAGTACCTCGGCGAGCGCATCGAGGAGGCCGAAGTCGGGATGACCGGCGCGAACTTCGTCGCGGCCGAGTCGGGCACGTTGGCGCTCGTCACCAGCGAGGGCAACGCCCGCAAGACGATTCAGGCGACCGATACGCACGTCGCCGTCGCGGGCGTCGAGAAACTGATTCCGTCGGTCGCCGACCTCCAACCGTTCGTGGAGTTGATCGGTCGTTCGGGGACCGGGCAGGACATCACCTCCTACGTCTCGCTGTTCACCCCGCCGGTCGATTCGCCGACCGTCGATTTCGAGGACGACGAGACGCCGCTCTCGGAGGCAGGGAGCGACGACCGGGAGTTTCACCTCGTCCTCGTCGACAACGGTCGGACGGCGATGCGCGAGGACGACCAGTTGCGCGAGACGCTCTACTGCATCCGGTGTTCGGCCTGCGCGAACTCCTGCGCCAACTTCCAGTCGGTCGGCGGCCACGCCTTCGGCGGCGAGACCTACTCCGGGGGCATCGCCACCGGGTGGGAGGCGGGCGTCGAGGGACTCGACACCGCCGCGGAGTTCAACGACCTCTGCACGGGGTGTTCGCGCTGCGTGAACCAGTGCCCGGTCAGAATCGACATCCCGTGGATAAACACGGTGGTCCGGGACCGCATCAATCGGGGCGAGGGCGGCGAGGAAATCGGGGACGGCGAGTTCGACTGGCTGGTGGAGGGGCTGACGCCCGACGAGGAACCGGGAGGTCTGAGCCTTCAGAAGCGGTTCTTCGGCAACTTCGAGACAGTGGCGAAGATCGGGTCGGCGCTGGCTCCGGCGTCGAACTGGCTGGCCGACGCGCCCCCGGTCCGCTGGGCGATGGAGCGCGTGCTGGGCATCGACCGGCGGCGCGAGTTGCCGGAGTTCCGGTCGCAGACGCTCGTGGACTGGTTCGAGGCCCGCGGCGGGTCCCGAGTTTCGCCCTCGGCGGCCGAGCGCGAGGCGGTCCTCTACCCCGACCTCTACACGAACCACGTGCAGGTCGAACGCGGGAAGGCCGCGGTCCGAGTGCTGGAGGCGTTGGGCGTCGGGGTCAGGGTTCCCGAGGTTGCCTCGTCGGGTCGCGCGCCGCTCTCGCAAGGGATGATAGCCACCGCGGAGCGCCGCGCCGAGGAAGTCGCGCCCGCGCTCCTCGACCACATCCAGACGGGACGCGACGTGGTGGTAATCGAACCGAGCGACCTCGCCATGTTCGAGCGCGAGTACGAGAAGTTCCTCGACGGCGAGCGCCGCGCGGCGCTCGCCGACGGGAGCTACGAGGTGTTAGAGTACGTCTACGGCCTGCTCGGCGAGGAGGGCGCGGGCGACGCGGACGCGCTGACGGCGGGCGGCGGCGCGGAAGTCGCGTACCACAGCCACTGCCAACAGCGGACGCTCGACCTCGAACCGTACACGACGGCGGTGCTGGAGGCGGCGGGCTACGACGTGGTCACGTCCGACGTGGAGTGTTGCGGCATGGCCGGGAGCTTCGGCTACAAGTCCGAGTACTACGAGTTGAGCGTGGCCGTCGGCGAGCAGTTGCGCGACCAGTTCACCGCGCCCGACGCCGCAGACCGCCTCGTCGTCGCGAGCGGAACCTCCTGTCTGGAGCAACTCGACTCCCTGCTCGGGCGCCCGACCCGGCATCCGGTGCAGTTGCTCGACCCGGCGCGGTGACGCCGACGAGCGAGTGCGAACGGACGACGCGTAACGCCTACCGAAACCGGGGCGGACTTAACCGCCAGCGTACTACTCGGCCCCGTGAAGAACGTCACGGACAGAACGAGCAATCCGTTCGGCATGCGCCCGCCCTGTCGCCACGAGTGCGACTCGGGCGTCAGTTCGGTCTTCGGCTACGGCGACGCCAACGCCGACTTCCACCTCGTCGGCGACTATCCGGGCGTCCACGGCGGACGAGAGACCGGCGTTCCGTTCACCGGGAGCGTCGCGGGCGAGCGCCTCCAACCGGTCCTGAACGAGGTCGGACTCGTCGGCGACGCCTACAGCGACGAACCGGCGGTCGCCGACCTCTTCCTGAGCTATCGCCACGCGTGCTGTCTGCCCGAGGGGAGCGCTCCGACCGAGGACGACTACGACCGACTCGAACCGTTCTTCGACGCCGAGTTGCGCGCCATCGCGGCCCACGTCCTCCTGCCGGTCGGCGAACGTGCGACCCGCCACGTCCTGCGGACCTACGCGGCGCGGGAGGCGCTACTCGACGCGGCGGGCGACTCGACGGACGGCGAGGCGGTGAGCGACGGCGACCGGATGGCCGACCTGCACGGCGACCACGTGCCGGGCCGCGGTTTTCTGGTGGTTCCCGTGCGCGAACCGACCGAGTGGGAAGCGGGCGACGGGGAGCGACTCGCCTCGTCGCTGTCGGACCTGCGGGCGACCGACTACCGCCAGACCGCCGACCTCGGCCGGTTCCTCGCGGAACACGACACCTACGAAGTCCGGTGAGCGTTCGCGTCGAAATTCGGGACGGAGCGAGCCTCTTAGTTCCTCGGCGTCGGACCAGTCTACGGAGAAACACCGATGAGCGTCACGCAGATAGAGTCCATCGTAGAGCGATTACAGGAGAGCGCGAACGTCCGGTCGGTCTTCGGCGACCCGGTAGAACGCGGCGACCGAACGGTCGTTCCCGTCGCACGCGTCGCGTTCGGGTTCGGCGGCGGATACGGCGAGAGTCACGACGCGGAGACGACCGACGGCGGTAGCGAGGGCGGCACTGGCGGCGGTGGCGGCGGCGGTGCGGCCGCCACGCCGGTCGGTGCGCTCGTAATCTCCGACGACGGAACGAAGTTCGTGCGGTTCGCGGACCGGCGGCGGCGGTCGCTCGCGCTGTTTGGTCTCGGTGTGGTCGTCGGAGCACTGCTGAGTCGGGGGTCCGGTGGAGAGTAAGTTCGAGCAATATTTAGACACGTTTTAGAAATAAATGTTGGCTGTATCAGTGGATTATCGTTTGTGTCGGTGGTCGTCGGGTTGGGTCGGGTCGTGGGTTGAGTGAGTAGTGCGGAGAGGCGGGAGCCAGTGCCAATCGTCCAGTACTGGAATCGCGTCAGGCACAGCACGAGTAGCCAGTTCGGTCGTCCCCCTCCAAAATCGGTTTGCGGGCTACTCGTACGTCCGTCCGCCGGGGACGATAGCGTCGAAGAACCCCCGGAAGATTCCCACCGCGAACTCGAGGACGACCGGCAGAAGCGGCACGACGACGACGAACGCGACGAGCGCCCCGACCACGATACCCCCGACTTTCAGCGCGGTCTGCGACTTCGAGTCGGCCATGGAACCTCCGACGACGGCATTCGTGAAAACGCTGGCGTCGGAACGCGAGTCGTCGGTCTCGAACCACGAGCGTTCGCGTCGAAACGTGAGTCGTTGGTCTCGAACCGCGAGTCGTCGGCGTAGAAACGCGAGACGCGCCCGAGATGCGGGGGAGAAATCCGCAACAACAGCTAAGGACGTGAACGGGTTATACGTGGGGAAATGGCTCTCGACACGCCCGAGGACCTGTTCACGTACGAACTGCAGGGAATCTACTACGCCGAGCGGCAGTTGACCGACATGCTCGACGAACTCCAGACCAGCGCGACCGAGTCGAACCTCGTGGAGGGATTCTCCCACCACCGCGAGCAGACCGAGACCCACGTCGAGCGACTCGAACGCGTCTTCGACCTGCTGGACCTCGAACCGCACGAACGGAACGTGCCGACGTTCGACGCGCTCCGAGAGGAGAAGCGCCAAGCCGATTCGGAGGCCGACGCGGTGGCGGTCCAGAACGCCCTCTACAACCACATCGGCAGGAAGGCCGAGCGCCTCGAGATTACGGCCTACGAGGGACTGCTGGCGCTCGCGGACGCCATCGACGTCGACGACGAGGTGGTGGACCTGTTGGAGCAGAACCGCAACGAGGACAAGGACGCACTCGACAGCCTCGAATCGGTCTCGGAAGGGGCCGAGTTTCAGTCGTTCATCGACCGACTGCTGTAGAAGAGTCGGGTCGGCGCGACGACTCGCGACCTACTCCTCACCGAACTCCGCGCCGCAGTCGCCGCAGGTCATGTTCGCGGAGGGAAGCGCGCGCTGTGCCGTGACAAGTCCGCAGTCGTCACAGACGCCGTAGAGGCGCTTCTCCGGGTCGATACCGCTGACGAACTCCATTCGCACCCACGCGTCGGGGTTCGTCTCGTCGTAGATTTCGACGCCGCCGTCGGTTCGCGTCCAGTTCACCGGGTCGGCGTCCTGCTCCCGTCGCTCCAGTCGTTCGCTCATCGCGTACTCGAAGGGCGTCCGGTATCTATCATAAACGTTCCGGATAAACTTTTACTACGGGAGTAATAAAACTCCTCACTGCGGGCGCGCCCGGAGAGAACTCCGAGAGAGAAAACGACTTATCCCGAAGGACCGGAGTACGAACGTGAAACGGATTCAGCTCGGGAACACCGTCTTCGAGGGCCAGAACGACGCCTACCTGTTCGACCGCGAGTCGGGACCCACCGCGCTGGTGGACACCGGCGTCGCCACCGACGAGGCCCGCGAACAGTTGCGTGACGGACTCGCGGAGTACGGCCGGGAGTTCGCCGACCTCGACCTGATTCTGCTGACCCACTGGCACCACGACCACGCCGGACTCGCGGGCGAGATTCAGGACGAGAGCGGCGCGACCGTGTACGTCCACGAGGACGACGCGCCGATGGTCACGGGCGACGGGGCGAACCACAGGGCCGAAATCGAGGAGCGCGACCTCTTCGAGCGGTGGGGAGTGCCCGACGAGAAGGCGACCGAACTGCTCGAATTCCTCGGACTCCACGACGAGATTCAGGGCGACTCGCCGACCGTCGAGACGTTCACCGACGGCGAGACGTTCGACCTCGGCGGCGTCGAGTTGCGCGCGGTCCACCTTCCGGGCCACGCCGCCGGCCTGACCGGGTTCGAGTTCGCGGAGGACGGCGAGACCCACCTCCTCTCGGGCGACGCGCTCCTGCCGAAGTACACCCCGAACGTCGGCGGCGCGGACCCGCGGGTCGAGGATCCGCTGGGGACCTACCTCGACTCGCTCGCTCGTATCGTCGAAGCGGACTACGACCGCGCGTGGCCGGGGCACCGCGACTCCATCAAGGACCCCGCGGGGCGAGCGCGCGAAATCGCGGTCCACCACCGCGAGCGAACCGAGCGCGTACTGTCGGTCCTCCGCGAGCGAGACGCCCCCGACGCGTGGACCGTCAGCGCCGACCTCTTCGGCGAGTTGTCGAACATCCACATCATGCACGGACCGGGCGAGGCGTGGGCGCACCTCGACCACCTCGAACGGGAGGGCGTCGTAGAGCGTAGCGACGGCGAGGGCAGGTACGAACTCGTGGAGTCCGACCCGGACCTCGACGCGATGTTCGA
This sequence comes from Halorussus limi, assembly GCF_023238205.1. NCBI lineage: Archaea > Methanobacteriati > Methanobacteriota > Halobacteria > Halobacteriales > Haladaptataceae > Halorussus > Halorussus limi. The sequence continues at coordinate 308,429 of NZ_CP096660.1, read as the reverse complement.
GTACGGCGACGAGGGCGACGAATCACCGGTGACGGGCGCGACCACGGAGGACTGACCCGTGACGACAGTCACAGTCTGGAACGAGTACCGCCACGAACGCGAGGACGACGAGGCCCGCGAAGTTTACCCCGACGGTATCCACGAGACCATCGCCGGATTCCTCGCCGACGAGGGGTTCGACACCCGGACCGCGACGCTGGACGAACCCGAACACGGACTGACCGAGTCCGTGCTGGACGACACCGACGTGCTGACGTGGTGGGGTCACGAGGCCCACGACGAGGTCGAAGACGAGGTGGTCGAACGCGTCCACGAGCGAGTCCTCTCGGGGATGGGCCTGCTGGTCCTCCACTCGGGCCACTTCTCGAAGATTTTCAAGCGTCTGATGGGAACCACCTGCGACTTGAAGTGGCGCGACGAGGGCGAGAAGGAGCGCCTCTGGTTGGTCGAACCCGGCCACCCCATCGCCGAGGGCGTCGAGGAGTCCATCGAAGTTCCCGAGGCCGAGATGTACGGCGAGCGGTTCGACGTGCCCGCCCCGGACACGCTCGTGTTCAACAGTTGGTTCGAGGGCGGCGAGGTGTTCCGGAGCGGATGCTGTTACCGCCGCGGGGCGGGGCGCGTCTTCTACTTCCGACCGGGTCACGAGACGTACCCGATATATCACCAGCCGGAGATACAGAAAGTGCTCGCCAACGCCGTGTCGTGGGCGTCTCCTGTCGGAGGAACGGTACCTTCGACCGGCCACGTGCCGGAACCGCCGGAGAGAGATTGAGTCCGTCGTTTTCGGATGCGTAATCACGTCTGATACGCGGGCATCAATTCTGATATTTGAGCGGCTAAAGTTAAAAGAACGAAACCATTTATTAGGGAGCGGCGAAACCGGCAGGACGTAGAATGGCAGACGCGCGCCACCGTGTCCTGCACGTCGAGGACAACGACTTTTTCGCCAGCGTCACCGCCGACGTCCTCAGCGACGACTACGGCATGAGCGTACACACGGTGGGGAGCGCACGCGAGGGCCTCGAACGGCTCGACGCCGAGGAGTTCGACTGCATCGTCAGCGACTACGAGATGCCGGGGATGGACGGCTTGGAGTTTCTGGACGCGGTTCGCGAGAGCTATCCCGACGTGCCGTTCGTCCTGCTGACCGGCGGCGGAAACGAACGGATAGCCAGCGAGGCCGTCTCGGCGGGCGTCACCGACTACCTCCAGAAAGGCGAGGGAAAAGACCAGTTCGCAGTGTTGGCAAACCGCATCGAGAACGCCGTCACGCGACGGCGGGCCGAGCGATTGGCCGACCGCCAGATAGCGGTCAACGACCTCATCTGGGACGTGAGCCAAGCGGTCTTACGGGCGTCCTCTCGCGAGGACATCGAGGAGACCGTCTGCGGCCAACTCGCCGACTCCGACCCCTACGTCCTCGCGTGGGTCGGCAAGGTGGACGAGGACGCGGCCGCGGTCCGCCCGCAGGTGTCGGCCGGGGTCGAACAACGGTATCTCGACGCCGTGGTCCTCGACCCCGACCGCGAGAGCGCCGCCGGCGCCGAGGGCGGTCCCGCGGAGGACGGCCGCGAGGTGGACGACCGCGAAGCGGGCGACCGCGTGCCGGTCCGCGAAGCGGTCGAAACACGGTCCGTGCAGGTCGAGCGTGCCACGACGCTCGAAGAAGGCTTCGGGTTGAACGCCGACGGAAAGGGCGAGCGCTACGCGGTCGCCGCGATTCCGCTCGTCTACGAGGACCGGGCCTACGGCGTCCTGAGCGTCTGGTCGGACGCCCGTCACGCCTTCGGCGAGACCGAGCGCCGCGTCCTCTCGAAGTTCGGGAACAACGTCGCGTACGCCATCGACTCGGTCCAGACTCGCAAGGAACTCGTCCGGCGCGAACAGCGCCTGCAGGTGTTCAATCGCATCCTCCGGCACAACCTCCGAAACGACCTCAACGTCGTGTTGGGTCGCGCACAGAACATCGGCGAGGAGTTCCCGCCCGCCGCCGGGGAGGCCCGCGTCATCGAACAGAAGGCGAGCGAACTCATCGAGATAAGCGAAAAGGCCCGCGAGGTCGGCAAGACGCTCGACCGCGAAGACCGAACGAAGAAGCAGATCGACGTGACCGACTGCGTCGAGCGGACCTGCGAGGAGTTCCGCCAGTCGTACCCCGACGCCGAGATAGCGACGACCCTCCCGGAGAGCGCGCGGGTCTACGCCGACAAGACGCTGGAAGCGGCAATCGGCGAGGTCGTCGAGAACGCCATCGAACACAACGACGACCGGCCGTCGGTGCGAGTCACCGTCTCCGCCACGGGCGACGACGGCGAGTGGGTCGAGGTGACGGTCTTGGACGACGGGCCGGGCATCCCGGAGGACGAACGCGAGGTGCTGACCGAGGGCGAGGAGACCGCGCTCCACCACGGGAGCGGTCTCGGACTCTGGCTTTCCCACTGGATAGTCGGCAAGTTCGGCGGCGAACTCGCCTTCGAGGACTACCACACCGACGGCGGTGCGGTGACGCTGCGACTCCAGCGCGCGGTCGAAGACGTGTCGCCGTGGCACGAGATTTCCGCGCTCGGCGAGGAGTGAACCGGTTTCTGCGTTCGGAGAAAGACAGCGATTCAGCGCTGGGAGGTACACGGAGGTTCAGCGCCAGCAGCGAGAAGACTAGTTGGCCGTCGAGCGGAACCCTCCGAAGCTGTCCACTTACTTCAGCAATAGATATATAGGTATTAAACAAGCAACTAAACATATGAGTACTCAATCGACGGGGCTACTGGACCGATTCCGCCAACCGGAGTACACGGGCGAGAACCGGTGTACGCCGTGTACCATCGTCAACGTCGTCATCGCAGCGGTAGGGAGCGCGATGGTCTCGTACGTCCTCACGCCGGTCGGCGGGGCGGTGGCGTTCGCCCTGTCGCTGGCGGCTATCTACCTCCGCGGCTACCTCGTGCCGGGGACCCCGACGCTCACCAAGCGGTACTTCCCCGACTGGGTGCTGGCGAAGTTCGACAAACTCGAAGACGAACAGGTCGAAGTCGGCGAGGAGGAGCGCGAACCCGAGGCGGTGCTGGCCGACGCCGGCGCGGTCGAACCCTGCGAGCAGATGGACGACCTCTGTCTCTCCGAATCGTTCCGCACCGAGTGGCGCGACAACATGGACTCCATCAAAGAAGACGGTTCCGAGAAGAGCCTCCTGAGTAGCGTCCTCGACGTCGACGAGGACAAACTCACCTTCGAGGAACACGACGAGGCGATGGTCGCTCAGTACGACAACGGCCGCCTCGGGCAGTGGGAGTCCCGCGCGGCGCTCGTCGCCGACCTCGCGGCCGCGACGGTGCTGGAGGACCGCTACGCCGACTGGGACGACCTGACGGTCACGAACCAGAGTCGCGTCCTGAGCGGCCTGCGCATCTTTCTGGAAACGTGCCCCGAGTGTGGCGGTGCGGTCCAGATGGAACAGGAGACGGTCGAGTCCTGCTGTCGAACGATGGACGTGGTGGCAGTCAGTTGTTCGGAGTGTGACTCCCGGATTCTAGAAGTCGAACACGACCAGTAGTAGCGGTCAAGCCCAGTACAGAGGTCAAACTCAGTACAGCGGCCAAACCCAGTACAGCGGTCGAACTCGACGCGACGGTCGTCCCCTTTTTCCGTCGTTTCATAACCGTTCTCACATGGGTGACGCGATTCGCCGCGAGTCGTCGAAGGTCCGCGTTCTTCGTTCGACCCCGCGGTTTCCGCTGTCGTTCCCCCGAATCGAGGTCCGAACCGACCCCGGCGTTTCCGCTGTTTGTCCGTCTCGGCGACCGGTAACTCCTTGGTAGCGCACCGTTCATTCGTTCCCGTCGATTTCGTCCGCACGATAGACGCTCGTGCGTAAAAGACAGCGGAAACGACGGGGTAGGCGTTCGAGGGGACGTTCGCCAGAACAGCGGAAATATCGGTGTCGTCGCGGTCAGATTTCACCGTCGAGACAGCGGAAACTCCGGTGTTGCCGAAATCGGAGTGACCGCGATGGGCGGACTGAAGCCACGGGAGCGCCGGATAGTCGCAAAATCGGTCGAAGTCGAGACACGACTCGTCGGAGCAAAGACAGCGGAAACGGTGGGGTAGGCCGAGAGAAACGGGCGGGGGTAGGGTTTGGCGCTTCGGAAGAGTCACGTTTTGACGTCCGGGCGTGTCGTTCCCCAGTTTCTCAGAACATCAACCCTCGGCTACTCAGAAGCGTCAATCGTCGATGACGCCGGAGTATTAGCGTTAGCTCTCGGCGTCCTCGAAGGTAGTCTGGTAGTACGGACGGATGCTCTCGTGGACGCCCGCGAACTCGATGGTGTCTTCGAGCGCGGTGACGACGAGTTGGAGGTCCTGCTTCAGAGCGTGCTTGCGGTACTTGCCCCCGGACATGCCCTCGTTCTTCTCCGTCGAGGAGATGACCCCGAGCATCGCGAGGTCGGCGAGGTGGTCGCGCATCCGGCGGCTGGTGAGCGGTTCGGTGCCGACGTGGTTGCAGAGCTGTTCGTAGCGCGGGCGGATGTCCCGCGAGCGAGCGGGCGTCTCGTCCTCGGCTTCGAGCGACGTGAGCGCGTAGAGGACGAGTCGGGCGTGTTCGGTCAGGTCGGCGACGCCCTCCATGATTCGGTCGCGTTCGAGTTTCTCGCGGGCCTCTTGGACGTGGTCGTCCGTGACCTGCTCGACGGCTTCTTTCCTGGCCAAGTCGCCCGCTTCGAGCAGGAGGTCGAGCGCCTGTCGGGCGTCACCGGCGTCCTGCGCGCCGTACGCCGCACAGAGCGGAATCACGTCCTCGGCGAGCGCCCCGTCGTGGAACGCCACCTGTTCGCGTTGGCTGAGGACCTTCTGGAGCTCGGTCGCGTCGTAGGGCGGGAACGAGACCTCCTTCTCGCAGAGCGAGGAGCGCACTTTGGCGGAAAGCGAGTCGCGGAACGAGAGGTCGTTGGAGATACCGATGAGACCGATTTTCGCGTCTTCGAGGTAGCCGTTGCTCCGAGCGCGCGGAATCTGGTAGAGGATGGAGTTGTCGTTGATGTGGTCGACCTCGTCGAGGACCACGATGACCGTGCCGCCGATTTTGTCGAGTTCCTCCCAGAGGAAGCTGTAGACCTGTGCTTGGGGATACCCGGTGTTGCTGATCTGTTCGGACGGGTCCCGGAGCGTGTTCACGAGTCGGACGGCGACCTGATAGCTGGAGTTGAGACCGTCGCAGTTGATCTCGATGACGTTGAGCGAGATGTCGTCGTATTTGGCGGCGTCGTCTTGAAGCCGATTGAGCAGAAAACGGGTGGCCGCGGTCTTGCCCACGCCGCTCTTGCCGTAGAGGAAGATATTCGACGGGGCCTCGCCGTTGATGATGGGTTGGAGAGCGGCGTGGTACTCCTCCAACTCCTCGTCCCGGCCGACGAGGTTGTCCGGGGTGTACTCCTCCAACAGGGCGTCGCGGTTCTTGTAGAGAGAGTTGTCCCGGTCGAAACTGAACGATGACATTGTCGGTGTGGAGTCGTTTGACGGACGAAGTTATAAACCCACGTGGTTACTGGGGCGTCCGTTGTTTCTTCTGTCCCGAAGCCTTTTGTGTCTCGGTCGTTCCGGTCGGTGGCGTCGTTTCCGGAGTCCCGATTGACTTAAACACACACTCACCCCACCGTTTCCGGTGTCTTTCGACAAGGGAGGAGGGGTGACCGCAGACACTCTTTAGAAAGGAAAGTTTTATACAGGTAACGATGAAACCATATCCGTAGTACAAATAGGCGAAATAGACTATAGAGATGGCGGAAGGTAATGTAGCTTCTTCCTAGCGTGTGAGAGAAGTTCACCGGGTCATTCGCCACTTCTCGTCCGAACAGCGTATCGTGTTCTCCCTGCGCGTCACAATCGAAAATCGACTCGGAGGGAGGGCTACCGGTTTATTCGCCTCCATTTTCCGCCCGCTGGCTTTCTGTCACCCCTACCCTCCTTCTCTCTCTTCGCCAAAACAGCGGAAACGATGGGGTGGGTGTGTCGCAGACGGAACAAATCGGCCGTTCGAAATCCGCTACTTGGCCGAAATCCTCCGAACCTTCCCCCGAATGCTAAAACAACGGAAACAGTGGGGTGAGTGTAGGATGAAAAAAGACACTGGCCGGATTTTATCATATCCGCTGTGTCCCACATTTTCTCGCTGCTCACGCCGCACGCGTCAACTGTCTCGCAAAGTTCACGGCGGAATCATCGGCCAGACTCCCGAAACCATCTATCACGGAATCCGCCAAGCAGTGCCTGTCGGCCGAGGTAGAGACAACGGAAATGGTGGTGTCCAGAGTCAGTTCCGAATCGTCGTCTCGTCGCGCTGATTTCCTCGTTTCCACCGTGCCGAACCTCAATTTTCGTCCCGCCATACCGTCGTACCGACTCCCAAACGGCAGAACGCGAAACAGCGGAAACTGTGGGGTTGATTTCTTGCCGAACGGACAAGTTTCGAACGCCGTCTCGCTCGCTGGGCCCGCGTACGCCACTCAATCCCGTTCCCGAAACCTCGAAAGACAGCGGAAACACCGGGGTTCGACTCCTCGTCGCGACCGCTCGTCTCGTGCAGGGGACGACTCGTCTCAATCGACCACCACCGCTTCGGCCGGACGCCGCGGCGACAGTCGCGAGTCGCCCGCTCGCTCGGGGTACCCGAGTCGGAAGAAGTGCTGGACTGGCCGGTCGGACCGACCGAGCAGGTCGGTCAACTCCCGACGCAGGTTCTCGACCTCGAGCAGCGCGCTCACCGGGTGGTTACCGACGCCGAGCGCCGTCGCCAGCAGACTCAGGCGCTCGTACGCCTGTCCGGCCCGAATCCGGGACCGGCGGTCGTCGCCGTCGGTCCGGAGGAAGGCGACGACGGGGGCCTCGCGTATCGCCCGCCCGTCCTTCCGGGCGCGCTGGCGACCGAGATTCAGATAGGTGACCGCGACTTTCCCGACCTTCGCGACGGGCCACAAGTCGCCGAACGCGCCGCGACCGACCCACCGACCGAGTTCCCGCCGGTAGGCGTAGTCGGCGTACAGTCGCCGATTCGCGCGAGCGGTCAGGTCCGCGATGCTCTCCAGCGTCTCGGGGTCCGCGACCAACTGGAGCGACACGTCGTCCTCGACGCAGTGACGTTCGAGCGCCCGGAGGTCCGCCGTCGGTATCGATTTGTCGCGGAATCGTCCACGACTGGTCCGGCGGTGAGGAATCGCGGTGAACAGTCGTGAACCCCGGTACCCGCTCGGCACTTCGTCGTGTTCGTTCGGCACTTCGCCGTGTTCGCTCCGAACCTCGGCGGACTGTTTCCCGGAGTCGCTGTCCGCCGACGGCGACTCCGACAGTCGAACCGTCGCGGCGTGGGTGCCGTCGCTCCCCGGCAGATACGTCACCTCGTGGCCCAGTCCGAAGTGTTCGGCCGCGACGAGCAGGTTCTCCAGCGCGGCCCCGAGGCTGAGGTACAACTCGCGCTTGTCGTGGTCCGCGACGCTGAGCCACCGGTCTAGGTCGGCGAACAACCGAACTTCGCCCTCGTCCACGGTGAACAGCCATGGCTGGGTGTTGTGACTCGACGGTGCCAGCACCGCGAACCGAATCAGAAATCGCGCGCGCTCTTCGAGCGTCCCTGCACTCGGAAACGCCGACGCCGAGACCCGCCACGGCCGGTTTCCGCCGACCCACCTTCGCCGCAGGGAGACTCGGCCGAGGGTCTCGCCGACCGCCTCGCCGACGCGCGACAGGGCGCTCGTGCGCTCGTGCGCTCGGGTCCGTCCGACCGCTCCGCGCTCTCCGCGCTCGGAACCGTCGCCGTCTCGCGTCCGTTCCGAGCCTCCGTCTCCCGGATTCCGTTCCCCCATAGTTGCGAACGCCCGACACGAGCGCCACGGACTTAGTTTTGCGTGTGGTCGTCTCGGTTCTCCCCTTCTTCTCTCTCCTCCTCTACTTCTGCCCTCTCTACTCCCTTTTCCTCCTTCTCGTCCTCTTTCCCTCTCCCCCTCTTTCTTCCTCCTGTTTCGCTCCCTCTCCTTTTCGAGGAACGGTGCGAACGATTCGAGACCTAGCTCGGAATCAGCGCTCGGCGACGACGAGGAACGTCTCGGGTCGCTCGTCGGCCCGAACGACCTCGAATCCCGCCTCTTCGAGCAGTCGGACCGCCTCGTCGCGGTCGTACCGCTCGCCGACCGGCGGACCGCTCTCGCCGTCGCCGTTCGCGGTCCAGTCGGCGACGACGAAGCGGCCGCCGTCTCGGAGGACGCGCGCGATTTCGGCCTCCGCCCCGTTCCCGTCGTCTCCGCTCCCGCCGTTTTCGCTTTCGGCGCTTCCGCTTTCGCCGTTTCCGTTCTCACCATCGCTGTCTTGGCCACCGCCGCTCCCCGCGAACTCGTGGAACGTCATGGTCGAGAAGGCGGCGTCGAGTTCGTCGTCGCCGAACG